>JBAQMG010000015.1:0-2253 GCA_049302575.1 Desulfitobacteriaceae bacterium
GCGGTAACATCTTTGCAATGATAGAACTTTTTAACTCTTTTGGATATCTCATGTCGTTCTCCCTTCTGTGTTCCTTTTCAAGGATACTCTTCGTTAGTCCCTACGACAACTATCGTAACACAGGGGGTAACACAGGCTAGTGCCAACCTGATCAATCAAGACTTTACCGCCGCGTTACCCAATCAAAAATGGCCGTTCACAGGAGAACAGAGCTTTGTGTTGAAGCGTTTAGTTCCAGCGTTAAAACGTATCAAGCTTACGCAATGATCTTTCAAGGAAAATGAAATGATCCATATTATCCAGTCAAAAACCTTACAGCAGCTGACGCATAAGCTTACAGTCCATACTGGTAATGCCCTGACCGACTATCTACTGAATGAAAGACCGTTATCGGATTATGAAACCGTCTTTCTTAAGAACAATGGAAAAGAAATCGACCCATCCGTAACCATTTCAGGCTCTTTCTCAAATAAGATGATATCCTCCGGCAAGGTCACTCATTTTTAGGACATTATAGGCATTTATCATTTATGTGATGCTGTTGAAAAAATACCATACCAATCCTTTGTACACATATCACACCTCACAGGCTTAACTCTATAGTATATCATAATGTGAAAACCTATAGATGTTCAGTATTTTCTTCATCCCATTTGAGAAAGAGCCGATTAAACTAGATTTACCGACTCCCGATTGTCCAGCCAGCACGCTGATTTTGTCCTTTAAACAAGTCCGTACTTCCTCCAGCCCTTGTCCTTTTTCATTGGAAACCCGATAGACTTCATAGCCTATTTTTTTCATAATATGTAAATAAATTTCCTTCCTTCTTATCTACAGTATCCTCCAAATCTACCTTGCTCACAATCAGAACAGGCTTGACACGAAAGCGACCACGTAGGGAGCACTCCCATACTCGGTCTTGCGCAAACACATAATAAAAGCCACTGTAGCCCTTGAGTACGATACCTTGAATCATTCTTTACCTCTTTTTCGATTAAGTAAGTTTATTTTCAAATTGAATTGTTCCATCCACAGTGATCTGCATTGTAGCCAGAGGATAATAACGAATGTCTTGGGGGAGGTCGGATGTCTCTCCAACTCGATATGGCTTATGCCAAACTTCAGCCCAGCCACGGTAATCATTGACTTTAATCGTACATCATGTGACTTTCCATCATTCGGTACTAATTGTAGTAGACTTACCAAGATATCATTTTGACTTAGTTGTTTGGGAGTCGGTCCTGGTCCCCCAGAAACGACAAGGGTCACCTCTGTCCATTGTTGTACAGACGCATCTGGTTCAGGCTTACTACTTATAACTACATCCTTAGGATAAACATTGGACTCCTGCGAATCTAAGATGACTTTTAGTTTATTTTGTTCAAGTAAAGATTTAGCATCCGCAGACGTTTTCCCAAGAACATTCGGCATTGAGATAGTTATAACTTCTGGTCCATCACTGATCGTTAGTTTAAAATCTTTATTCTTAAACCAGGAGGCTTGAGGTGCAGGATCTTGATCTACAACTAAGCCTGCTGGGATAGTGGAACTATGAACAGTGTCGTACGTATCCTTTCCTCCCTTAAAGCCAGCGCTTTGGATTTTATAAAGTGCATTTTCTTTGCTTATATTTTTTACATCTGGAAATTCTAAAACCTCTTTTCCTTTACTCAGCACTACACTTACAATTTTGCCAACCTTTACCTTGGTGTCAGGATCGGGATCTTGACGCAGTATTTGATCCTTTTCTACTAGTACACCTAGCAACATCGCCGAAGGAATTTGTTCGGAGGTCCTCAAGTAGTGCACTAAATCCTCAGCGATCTCACCGCTGATAAGCTGAACCATACCGTTATATATTTCACCGTTTTCCAGAGTGCGGCTTACGACAAGTTCTCCCTTGCCCACTGCACCTGCTACATCTAGTTTGCCTGGACAACTGTAAGGGGAGGCTAACTAAAGGTTCTCTGACATACCCTCTTACCTCTCCAAGAGCATTCCCTATTGTTACAATCCCACCTAAAGGACCATCCCCAAAAATACGCAAGGTTAAATTTTCTGGCCCTTTGATAGTGCTGGCCAACAACAAGGTACCCGTCATAGAACGCCCCAAGGCCGCCGATGCCACAGGAGAAGTTTGATGGCGGCATCTTGCTTCCTCAACTGTATTGGTGGTACTGGCTAACACCCAACGAATTTCGCCCTTAAGCATTGTACCAACCCAAAGTTCATCATTATACACACAGATCACTC
>JBAQMG010000016.1:0-7256 GCA_049302575.1 Desulfitobacteriaceae bacterium
CCTGGATTCTCACCGACTCATAACAAGGTCGGCGGCTCAACTCCGAGTTTGATATAAAGATCCTTTTGCTTTTTGAGTACTTCACCCACACGTAGTTCATGACCGGGATTACTGAAGCATTCAATCACATCGAGTTTGTCTAGCATTTGCTGCATTGTATAGTCTTTATACAACCCTTGTTCCTGCATCTTTTTATTTATGTATGAAATGAAGATCAGTGCCACAAATTCCGCAAATAGCTTGCCATCCAGACTGCGTTCAGAAGATACCAGAAGACGTCGCATATTCAGACGCTCCTTGATGTTGCCGAAGGCTTTTTCCACAACATCCTTCATCCGATAAATTTTCAGGGCTGCGAAAGCTTCCATTTTTTCATTGCTTGCCAGTGCGAAGTAACCGAAATATCGCTTTGCCTTACGGATGGCATCTTTCTTAATCGTTACCTGGATTCCGCGTTTTGGTGTTTTCTTGGTTTCAAAGAATTTCAGGTAGTCTTTTTCATGGTTTTCATTTTTCTCTCCAGAAATCAACTCTTTGTAGTACTTTGAAATCCTGTTGTCAAAATTCCGTTCATCTTCAGCACCTTTATCGATATTGTAGTATAGATGTAAATACATCCTACGCTTCTCGGTTATGGTATCGCCTTTGTAGGGACGATCTTGAGTATAAGTCCACTCTATAGGAACGGTATAGCCATAGGTATCCAAATTCTGTTCATAGTTTTGAAACTGGCGAATCTCATCATATACTGCCTCCAATTGTTTGCAGACCAAGGCCAGCGATATCCTGACTCCCACCAAAAATTTCAGGTGCTCACGGTACAAACAGTTAATATTGGCTTCGCTATAGAATCCGCGGTCCATGACGAGCTTGATTTTCCCTAGACCGAGGACATCCAGATCGGCAAGCAGGTTTTTTACGGTTTTGGCATCGGGTATGTTACCAGCAAGTTTACGGTAGTAAAACGGCAAACCCGATTCTTCTCCGAAAACAAGCAACAGGTTGAGTTGAGCAAGGCGATCATTTTCTTTGTTTTTACCGTACTGGATCTGCTTCAGCATTTCAGAGTAGCTGGAAATACTGGTGCTGTCATAAGCCCAATACTCCTTTTCTATACGTCGATTGCCTTGGAGACGAAAAAACTGTGCAATGGCTTCATCCGTTATCGATGCGAACAGTTCGCTGCTCCGTGGAGATGAAATATCTTTACCATAGGGGTGATGATGAGTAAGTCCCCATTTTTCAAATCGGTACAGCGGGTTATTGTTTTCGAGGATTAAATAATAGGCTATGGAAAGGATCTGTTTGTAATCATGAGGAAAACATAGTTCTAAATCCCGTGAAATACCCATGGAATCGCCTATAGAATCCAAGAGGTAAGTCGCACCGTAAAAGCGGTGTAATGTTTCGGTATGTGGTATAGGCCCATGTTTTGGTCCTTGACTTTCATCCGAAGACTGATGATTTGATTTATCTTTACGGCAACGCCCGTCTGTTGGGACAATATTTCCAGTTATCTCATCCAAACGCCCAATAAGAGTACGTTTGGAACGTGACTGTTTCTTTTCTTTATCCCACCAAGCGTTGGATTCGTACGCATAGGTAATCCCTGATCGCTTATCCTTTTGATATACAATGAGCACGAGAACACCTCCTTGTTACGTGTATATTATAACACATAACAAGGAGAATATCCATTACAAAGTGTCGAAAATCCAGTGTTTTAGGGTGTTTCAGGCTGTTCGGCGTACGAAATATTGTTAGGCGTTCCGAGAATCCAGGGTACAAGCAGCGGAGGTCTGTTCAGTGCGGCTCCGGGGGGCGTACGACATCATATAACAGAGTGTTCCCAAAATCTGGGATAAAGATGAATGTAGTAACCAGACTTCGGGAACACTCGGGACGTTATATGAAAGATGCGGAAGAGCCGCGCGTCCATGCGCGGAATTATAAAGAAATATAGTATTATAGAGAACGTTTACCTAGTGATGGGAGGAGGAATAACTGTGGCGGGTAAAGTTAGGGTTCGACCAAGCAAATCTCAATCATTAGTAGGGATGATTGGTGGGGCAGTTTTTGTTTTTATCGGTTTTAGTTTAATACAGATCATTGGTACGTTTGGATTAATATTTACTATTATGGGATTGATGATGGTACGTTTTTTTAGTTTAAAACGGAGGACCGATTTCTAAGTATCCCTAATTCTTACGTAGTCTTACGATAGAAAACCGCTACAACAGATAATGTAAGACAAGTAAACCACTTACCAGTTGTGCTTAATCGGAGTAAAATTTGTGTCATTTGTGACAGATTTATTATAAAGTAGCTACTTCTGCTAATGCTGAGTAAGTTTTTTTGAATTTTTTTAAGGAAATAGGGTATGCTCATTTCATCTTTCACGCTGGTATCATTTGTAATAGAAACACATGAGCATATACAGCGAACATAATCAAACGAACTTGTTTGGAAAAGACTTTACCCCGGTGGGTTTAGTAACGTTTTTCAACTACTCTCAGCTCTAACATTCCACAAGGTTGCTCAATTTTCCTACTATATTTTTGTAAAACAATAAAACTAGACATCGAAGACCAATGTCTTGTAAATTGTGGTCTTTGTATTGTACAAAGGTTGCTTTTTAGTTATTCAGAGGAACTAAATATAACTGTTCGTTGTCTTTTGAGTAACCTACCACGGCAAGGGGTTTTACGTTGCTATCTAATTCTATAAACCACAAAGGATTTCGTTGTGTTTGAATAACTTTTGCATGTAAATAACTTTCATCAGCAATCTTAATGTCAATCTTTTCTATCAGTGGATTTTCTATGATACCGTAGAAAATCCAAAAAGGTTTTTTATCAATACCTGAAGCTGTTCTGAAAAAATCCCAACCCATTTGTTCTTTTTTTGGATAAGAAGACCACTCAGATGCTACTAATTTCCAGGATTTGTTTCGATATTCAAGCAATAATATTCCTAAACCCAAAGTGTTGTCTTTTGGCGGCGTTTCATAGAACACTACTGCACCATTGGATAGTTTCTCACTATAGAGAACTTGTTCGTATTTAATTCCCTTTTTCTCAATTGCTGTTTTCAGTGTTGGAGCAGTACCACAACCGACAAGAAAGAGAACCAATCCTAAAACCATTGTCATCCCAAATTTGCCCATTGATAACACTCCTCTTTGAGTTTTACTCTAAACACTAATAGCATTATACAAAGAACACTAGGTACTCACAACTGATTGCTGCGAATACCTAGTAATAGCCTACTGTCAATTAATAGTCATATCTCAGATAGAAATTCGGATACCAAGAGTAAATATTCCCTTGGTACTTTACATGAGAAATGGCAGTAATATCCATAGCAGCATATGTTCCTGTTGACAACCAAGCTGAGCCTGGCTCGACTCTTGCTGGTGAAACCAGCTTTAATTGATACCACCTGGGGAATACCATCCAATTTGCCCAATCGCTGGTTTGGTTTCCGGTAGTTGTGATGCTAATTGAATCAGCTACACTCCAACTCCACGAAATGCCCCACGGGAGACTAACATTGAATGTGCTATTATCGCTAGAAGGTGGACCCCAACTTTGAAGCTGGTCCGATGTATAAGGTATCTGGTGTCTTACGTTCATGTCGTAGTTGGTAGCACCATTGTATGCAGTTTGTTCATATTTACTCCGTATTGCAAAATCATCGTAAGTAGGGTCAGAATCAGCTTCTTTATATAAAGAATAATCACCGTTCATGTTACCAATTTTAATTGTCCCTGTATTATCGTACCTAGGATAGTTATAGTTGAGCCAAGAGGCAATTATTGTCCCAGATTCTGCATTCGCTACATTTTGTGCAAGAAACTTGCTCTCTTTTAAATACTGATAGTTCAAACTATCGATAATAGAATCAGTAACTTTACTTAAATCCAGAGCACCGTCTGACTCTAATGGAACAACACCCAAATATATCTCCGGAACGTTGGTTATTTTTAACCCTATTACTTGTGCTTTATTTAGTTTATTTTCTACATTTGGTTCGTTTTTCGACTTTATAGCGTCTATACTTGGTGTTAATTTAGTTTGGAAAATATCATCGGCAACTTTGAGGTCAAGATCAGGAGCATAAATGTATACCAGTTTTCTGGATTTAAGTAAATCTTTTATGGTTTCTGTCGTTGTTTGGTCAATATTCTCTACGGAGAAAACAAAAGCATCGTATGATGATATATTTTCTTTTTTCCATTCTTTAGTGTCTATTTGAAATTTATCTGAATTTTTTATATCCTCGCCCCTAATTGTCTTTACTTTTCTTAATAACGTATTGGAATCTACTTGGGGAACATTGATTTTGTCGATGACAAAATTAACTTTTAATACAGGCTCGTTTGCACCTAGCGAAATGCTGTACGGCAATACTACCGACGCAAAAACAAGAGTAGCCAATAAAAGGACACCTAACCATTTGCTTTTAAACATACACATTCACATTCACCCTCCTATATTAACCCATTTGCGTTAACAAACTTCGTCACTAGTAATAACAAGACTTTTCACACACCATAACCATAACCATAACCTTCCTGCTTTTGTATCTACACCTAAATATTAATAGATATGATAAGGTGTGTCATACTTAAAACCAATTTTAATTTCTCATAAAGCGTATCAGGATTCCACTCTTCAGCATATCGTAAGATTATTTCCGTCCGAAAAAATTCATATCAAAGAAGTTTTGGAAAACAAATCTTCGAACTAGTCACTTTGCAATGTCAAAAACCCTTCAAACTGATAGTGCTTATGCTTTTTGTCAGCCTCATTTCCCCTCCTTTAGCTTCAAAATTGGACTTGCAAAATGGAAACTTGGCATATCACCTCCTAAAGAATTTTTCGGCTGACTTTTTGAAGATCTATAAATTGTTCTCTGTAGTAAGACAACGCTTAGTAGTAAAAGGTTACAATAAATGATTAAAGTCTCAAAAAATATTATTTTAGGATAAGGTTAACACTTTTTTCGTAAATTTTTAATAATACAGCTTATACTTAATCCAATTAAAACGACGGCGTGAAGATTCTCTACATTGCAAAAAATTCCCTGCTAAGTAATGTCCAATTAATTAAGGTATATACACCGCTTCAGTATAAGAATAGCCTGTTTCATAAATTGAACCTTTATAGGCGGTATGCTCTGCAAACACTCGATAATAATATCCTGGTGATACAGCTAGGTTACGCCCACCGGAGACATATGATGTATTATAAGCAGAGTAGTTATAGGTTTGAAGTGTATACCAACTTCCATTTGACAAATACTGAAGGCGAAGAGTTAGACCTATTTGTGCTACCAGAGAAAATGTAGTAGTAGAACCTGATATATTGACTGTTCTGTTTCCAAGGTCTGTCAGTTGGGACGTGCCCCCTGCAAGAATTTGATAGGATAGAGGTTGTACTATCTTGCTACTGCTGTTCTTATTTGTCGTACCTAAAGCCGTCAATGGGATTAAGAGTAATAGAAGAGCTAAGAACACTGGTAAAAACTTTTTCACAAATTTTTCCTACTCAAATCATATTTCATAAGTAAGACAACTGAAATATCGAAAAGGTTACAAATAAACAAGTAGATTCCAAAAAAAATCGCAAATAATAAAAAGAGGCTTTCTCACCATCGAAGAAAGCCCCCATCATCTTTCTATATTATAGATTGTGCTATTTTCAAGAACTCTACCTCTAATAACTGTCCCGTGAGTTGCAGTAATAGTCCTCGTTGGTGCCATGTTAATACGTTCATGCCATTCTTTACTTTCATAAGAGTCACTGGAGCCCCGTTAATCATTACATCTATGGCAACCGTATCATCCGTGTGTTGAAGTCTGTCTTATCGATATACTTCTGAACCGTTTTCCAGTCCAATTGCAATACATCAGCGATTTGAGAAATGTTTTCTCCTTTCACGAAAAATCGGAATCTGATATCATGTATCTTGTCCATTGTAAGCATCTCCTTCCTCCTTGCATTCTTTGATCAGATACAGGGATATAAATTATGGGTTATGCCTGCAATGGATTTTTTGCAATACTATGGAATTTCCAATTGCAATACTATGGAATTTTAACTTGCAACTTTCGGTATTTTTATCTTACAACAAACATCTGTCTTTGATTATGTGAGTCTTTGCAGTTTCGGATGCTTGGGTAGTTTTAGGTGTTTCGATTTTGAATGCTTGATGAATGTTTCGGAAGGTTAGAGGGGAATGAAAAAAGACCCCCGATTACGGAGGTCTTAGCATCTTATGAATCTTTGACTTAGCCAGACAGCTAGAGTTTCTATATATGAATCTCTTTCCATTTCTGAAAGTTCGATGGTTGCTACTTCAATTGTTTTACTATAGCCTTCTTCATCAATTAATTTATCATCATAACCATTAACATCAAGAAAAACAATTGCACTTTGAATTCCTACTCGTTTATTTCCATCTACAAAACAATGACCATTAATAAAAAAATACATCAACATAGCTGCCTTTTGAAAGACTGTAGGATATTTATCGTGACCGAAAATAGGATATTGTTGAGCTAATATACTTTCTATACGATCATTAGTAAGAATAAAGTAACCGCTATCTCCACCAAACTTTTCGATTGCATTTAAATGTATTAACTTTATGTGTTCTTCGGTTAAGAATTGCATATCTATTGCCAACAATGCTATTCTGCCAACTTTTTCATCATAATTGCATGTTTTTCATTAGACTTTTTGATTGCTTTCATGACATCGATAAGTTTAGCCCTTTGAAGAGAATTTTTATTCGATTCTTGATTATCTTTTTTTGCGGCTAACATATCATCACCCTTTTCTTTAAAAGTATCTTCTGCATCCATATCATATCACCTTCCAAAAAGTTGTTCAAGAATATTATGCCCAAAATTACCAATTTAGAAGGGGAATATAGTAATATAGAATTATATCTGAAGTCAGTGTTCTAGACTAAAATTACTCTTGAAGTTTTGTGCAAGTCATCCTTAGAAGAAGGACACTTCGGCTAACAGCGTATTCCCAAAATCTGAGGAAATATGAAAGTAGTAACCAGACTTCGGGAATACGCGGAACATTAGCCGAAATGTCCATATCGGAGTAAGATTTTCACCCTTCGGTTCTATGTTATATCTCATATCCCCAGAAAACAGAAATTCCCAATTGAGTATTTAATTCAATACCACAAATAGAAAGTGCTGGTCAAGCTCGCCTCTTTATTGTATGATAGTC
>JBAQMG010000017.1:0-20658 GCA_049302575.1 Desulfitobacteriaceae bacterium
GTACATACCAGAGGAATAAGTCCGAACTGGGCTGTCTATAAATTCCTCTAATTCAGAAAAACCTATGATCTCATCCAGTTTCCTGTCAATCTCTTTTTTCGTCAGACCAAAAATCGCTGCATTCATATAGATATTTTCCATACCACTAAAGTCTGGATGAAATCCAGCCCCCAACTCAAGAAGGCTTGAGATCTTCCCCCGTACTTGCATTTTACCCCGGTCAGGATAAATAATTCTGGTCATAAGCTTCAAAAGTGTACTCTTTCCTGAACCATTTTGACCGATAAGTCCAAGGGTTTTGCCCTTTTCCACGTTAAGATCGACACCTTTTAGAACCCACAGGTCTTCATGCTTTCCCCGATTGCTGAAAAGGATTTTCTCCTTTAGTGTCGGTGCCTGATCGTGGTAAAGTTTGAATTTCTTCCATATGTCTAGGGCTTCAATTGCATATTCCATTTAAGTTTTACTCCTATATCTGCTCTGCAAAGCCTTTGGCAAGCCGTTTGAAAACTAAATATCCAACGATTAAAACTAAGATAGCCAGTAGCGCAAACATTCCTAGCCCAGGGTAATACGGAAATACACCATAAAACAGAATATCCCGGTAAGCCTCTGTCAAGATTACCATTGGATTAAGAAACATATATTTCATGAATCTGGACGGCACCATATTTAGCGGATATACGATCGGGGTCAAGTAAAACCAAGCCATCATTAGAATGCCCCATATGTGTTCTATATCGCGGAAATACACATTTAGCGCCGAAACAAAAAAGCTAATGCCTAGTGTAAAGATAAACCCTAAACCCATGACCAATGGTAAGGCCAAAAGACTAGGTCCCAGTGGAATGTGGAATAGTAGAAGAGCGGCTAAAGCAATAATAAAACTCAATCCTAGGTTTACCAAGCCTGCGGTAGCTGCGGCGAGCGGGAGAATTTCTCGTGGAAAATAAACCTTCTTCACGATGTTACTATTGCTAACGATTATATTCGTTGCTGCCTGGGTAGTATTCGCGAAAAAAATCCAAGGCAGGAGTGCTACGAAAAGGAACATTGGATATTTGTCGATATTCATACGCATAATCGTAGAAAACACAATCGAATAAACAACTAGTTGTGACAAAGGATTAATGAAAGTCCAGAGAAACCCTAAAAAAGAAGCTTTGTAGCGAGTGCGCAGATCCCGTTTCACCATATTCTTGTACATTTCTCGATAGGCATAGATTTCTCGGAAAATCGCTCCCATTAGATGACCTCGAATCCTTTTCTATTCGCCTTTTGACCTATCCTCAAAAGATCACCCTCCACCATGATCCGCACTAGTTCCTCATACCCCACAGCCCGCTCCCAACCCAAAACTCTCTGCGCTTTAGCAGGATTACCATGGAGCAATTCAACCTCCGCTGGGCGGAAAAACTTTGGCTCCACAGCTACCAAGACTTTCCCCGTTGTCCGATCCATTCCCTTCTCTGTCACGCCCTCTCCGTTCCACTTCAACTCAAATCCGGCCTGACGAAAAGCCAATTCCACAAACTCGCGCACTGGATGAGTCTCTCCTGAAGCAATGACATAATCATCCGCTTCCTTTTGTTGAAGCATCAACCACATAGCCTTGACATAATCTCCGGCGAAACCCCAATCTCTTTTGGCATCCAGATTACCTAAGTATAAGGTATCCTGTAAACCGTACTTAATTCGGGCAACGGCATCAGTAATCTTGCGAGTGACAAACTCTAGGCCGCGACGAGGTGACTCATGGTTAAACAATATGCCCGAACAGGCATACATCTGAAAACTTTCCCGGTAGTTTTTGGTAATCCAATGCCCATAGAGCTTAGCTACTCCGTAAGGGCTCCGAGGATAAAACGGAGTTGTTTCCGTCTGCGGTATCTCCTGAACCAAGCCAAACATTTCGCTGGTTGATGCCTGATAGAAACGGGCTTCAGGCTTCACTACGCGGATAGCCTCCAGCAGATTGGTTACACCGATGGCGTCAATCTCGGAGGTAGCAATCGGCTGTTCCCAGGAGGTGGCCACGAAGGACTGAGCAGCTAAATTATATACTTCGTTAGGTTGAGCTATCTTCACGGCTCGGATAAGAGAGGCCATATCCGTCATATCTGCATAAATAAATTTGATATCTTTCTTCAGATGTTCTACCGTTCCATAGTCCGCCTTACTCTTACGCCTGACAATCCCATAGACCTTATAACCCTTTTCCAGTAGTAGCTCTGCCAGATAGGAACCATCTTGACCTGTTATCCCGGTTATTAAAGCACTCTTCATGTAAACAATCCTTCCTTATCCGGTTTTTCAATTATTCACTTTTAGCCATAGGTCACGGAGGAAACAACCTAATAACGTTTCTAACCAAATGCTTTACTCTGAATAATTTACTCTAATCGCTTCTCCCATTCGGCTAATACACCCCTCAAGCTCTCTTCAATAGGATAGCCTGGTTCCCAACCTATAGCTGTTCTGATTTTATTATTATCACCTACGGAGTAAATATTCTCCGCGGGACGCAGCTTGCTTTCATCAAGCTCCACCTCTAGATTTCCATGTTCAGCCCGCATGAACTCAAGTATTTCGCTGATTTCCCTACCTTTTCCCGAACAAATATTATAGGTTTCACCGGCATGCCCTTTTTCTGCCAGCAAACGATAGGCTCGTACAATATCCCTAACATCTGTAAAATCGCGAAACACATCTAATTTTCCGACCCGAATATTTTTATTTTGCTTGGCAGCCTCGATGATCTGACAAGCAAAATCCGGCACTACAAAACCCACATTTTGACCAACCCCAAGATGATTGAACGGTCGAGTAATAATGACCGGGAGTTTATACATCTGACCTAATTGTAAAGTGATACGTTCTGCTGCATACTTTGAAGTGGCATAAGGACTCTGCGGATTTGGAGAAGTTGTCTCCCTAAATTTCTCCCCCAAATGTCTTCCTGGTCCATATACCTCAGAAGAACTGACATAAACAATAGATCGGACAGCTCTTCCCTGCAAAGTCTCCAACAGGTTAATCGTACCAAGCACATTAACTTCAAATGAAGCCTTCGGGTCACGCCAAGATTGGCTAACCGACGCTAGTCCTGCCAAATGGAAGATAATTTCAGGATTGATTTCCTCAATCGCCTGCTTCAAGGCAAGTTTATCTAAAATATTTACCTCTTTATAGTGGACTCCCGGCAACTCAAACTTTCCTACTCCAATCCCACTAACGGAGTAGTCTTTATCCTGAAGTTCCTGAATCAGATATTTTCCTACAAAACCATTGACCCCTGTTATTAATGCCCGCACTATGAAAGCTACCTCCTCTTAAATTCTAGGAGATGGATAAAAAACACTTTGCCCTAACACCTTAGTCCCTTCAATATGCTCCTTCACGTCCCAAAACCACTCTAATCGTTCTCACTAAAAGAATCATATCCAATAATAAAGACCAATTCCTCACATACCAGACGTCCAGTTTCAACCTGCCTTCGAAATCAATTTCGTTACGACCGCTAACCTGCCAAAGGCCTGTTATTCCCGGCTTGGCCACTTGGATATCATTCGACAGGCTACCCATTTGTATTCTTTCCCGCAGCATATAGGGTCTTGGTCCGACTAAACTCATATCTCCCCAGATCACATTAAGCAGTTGGGGAAGCTCGTCCAAACTGAATTTCCTTAATACCCTGCCTACTTTAGAAACACGAGGGTCATAATTTCTTAATTTATTATAAGTTTCCCATTCCTGTCTGGCTTCTTTATGCTTTTTCAAATAGTCCTTGAGGGACTTATCACCATCTAGGTACATGGTCCGGAACTTATAGCAAACGAAATTTTTTCCCTTCTGGCCTAGCCTTGTTTGACGGAAAAAAATAGGTCCCGGAGAATCTAATTTACAAGCCAAAGCAATAACCAGCATTAAAGGTGCACTTAGGCTTAAGAAAAGCACACCAATTATAAGATCAAATAATCTTTTTACCCCTCTATTAAAGGAAGATCTTAACATGTTTTTGACGTTTAATAAGAGTGTTTGTTCGTCAAAGAAATAGCCCACTTCAATCCCACTCATGGAAAGCCCCACTAAATCAGGCACCAACATGACATTGTTAGCCAGAGATTGCAAACGATTCGTTAACTCCACCAATTCCTTAGGAGGCAAGCCGGGCGCGGCGACAATGACTTCCTGAACGTTTGTTCCGAGAAGCACCTTGGCAGCTTGATCAAAAGTACCTATAATAGGAATAATGGAGTTCGATTTAGGATTAACCAGACCCTTAAGTTCCAAATTATCGTCTAAAACCCCGATGACTTCGTACCCCATGGTACGTTCTCTGGTTAAGGCATTAACGATCAACTGCCCCGTCTTACCTGCCCCGACAATGATCACGGGTTTATTCCAAATATGCAGTTTGATTAATGCTAGCTTACCGAAATAACGAATTTGCGGGATGACAAGGATGGTTAACAACCAAGTGATGATCACCCAGGTTCTGGAGGTTGTCCCGCTTATTTTACCTAGATAGAGCAATAAGATGGAAAAAACAACAGCCAGGGTACCTGCCTTAAGAGTCTTTTCAACCTCGGTCCAAAAGGGTAAGCGCTTTTGGTATAAATCCTCATACGCCAGACAGGCAATATAGATTAAGGGCACCCACCAAAGACTCTTAATGGTATTAGCGAGCATCTCAGCTGGAAAAACACTAGGAAATAATATAGGTAAAAAATAGGTTCTAGCAGCGTAGGCAATAAAAAAGCTTAGCGCAATTGCAAATAGATCGACTAAAATAAGCGAAGGTATCGCTAATACTCCCTTGGTAGCGGAGGTAATTCTGTGAGCATATTTTTTTTGGTCTATCCCTTTATTAAGCAATCCCTCGGACAACCTCATCTTGGCGTTCCCTTCAATCAGCTTAGGCACTTTAGAAGAAAGTTAACTGCAACTCTATCCTAGGCCTTAGCCTAAATTTTACTTAATCAGGCCAATTGAGAAGCTAATATTCTGCATTTTCTTTAAATCATCGGAGTTGGCGTTCCGGATAAACTCTTGTTTCTTGGGATCACCTGTTTTTATGGCGATAGCCCCAAGCCAAAGCTTAGCTTCAACTGCGGTATTCTGATTTGTTAAGAGTGTAACTAGCTCTTTTTCTCCTTCAGCTTGCCCAAGAAGCACCTTCGACTCCGCCACAACAAGTTGTAGTTCGGGAGTGACTTCCAAGCGCTGGGGGTCAACCCAGTTTCGTCGGTAAAACGGTGAAAGCGAATCAAGCTTGGTTTTAATTTGTTCAGGTAAATCAGCAATATACTGAGCTACTTCTTTAGTTAGTGTCAGATTACCATCTTTAGCCGCATTCATAGCATAACCAATTGCATAATTGCCTAAATTATAATAAACGACACTATAAAAAGGAGCTAAATCTTTAACCTTGATTAGGGCTTGATAAGCGTCAGCCTCTTCACCAGCTTGAGTAAGTATATTTGCCTTATTATTCAAGGTCATTGCGTCAAACCTATTTAGATCAACAGCCTTGCTACTATCAGAAATAGCTCGGTCAACCAAGCTTCTATCCTGATTACTAATCGCTAACCTCATACTAGCTTGGGAAGAACCTAACCAATCAGTTGCTTGAAAAGGAAAGGCCTCCTCAGCAGAATCATACAAATTAAGTGCAGCTTGGTACTCTCTTTGATTCAAGAGCTTACCCGCACTACTCGCATTTTTAGTTTCACTTTTAATCAGCAAAGGGACAACAATCAGCATGCTGCTAACTAAACCTAACACTATCCCCAGCGGGAGTCTGTAGGCTGCAGCTTGTGCAAGACCCCCTTTAGCAAGTAAGACTTTGCTTTTCTTAGCCCTCCCTTTTGAGAGATTAGCTTTGTTAGTTAACTCCTGATTCGAATTAGTAACTACGCTTTTTTCCGCTTGTAAACTTAAACCGCGCAGTATCGCTAACAAACCCCATAAAAGTAAAGAAAGCGCACCTTCCGATAAATCAAAATCGATCAAAGCATGGGCAATGATACCAACAGCAGCCATAACTGTTACCCAGAAATAACCACTTTGGTTATTAGAGTTACTCTCTTTAAAAAGCCCTAGCGTTCTTTGGGTCATTCTGATTAAGGCAAAAGGAATTAGCATTAAAGCTAACAAACCTAGTAATCCCGTTTCTACAACAACCTTAAAAAAAATGCTATGGGTCTCGGTACTATTATACAAATAACTTTGCACGCTACGGTAAGCAGTTGACCAACCACCACCGCCATATCCTGTCAGTGGTCTTTGAAGCACCATCTTCACAGTATCACCGTAGATCGTAAAACGCTCTTCTACAGCGTGATCGTGAATATTGATAGATTTAATCTTGGTCAAAACATCACTGCCAGAATGGATAAATTCATAAACCCCAGCGACGATCAAACCCAGCAGAGCAAGCACTAATAATGTTTTTAAGAAAGTTCCAGGCTGGTTATAGAGCAGACGCTTGATTAACCGACCTCCAAAATGTACTACCAAAGACGTTAACACACCTACTGCCAACCATGCCCAAACTGCCCCCGTAGCTTGAGCTGTAGAAGCAGAGAGAAATCTTCCCCAAATGATTGTTCCTGCCAATATGTTTAGAATAGGCATTAGCAAGAGCACTAAGCTCTGGCGGTTTGTTCGGTAGACAATCAGAAACACTAGTATAGCCAGTGCAAAAATGAGATATCCCCCACGGGACTGGCTTCCTGCTAGACCAATTGACATAATCATAAAAGCTACACTGTACAAACAGCCTCGCTTGGTTTCAAATTCGTTCAACCATAGATATATCGCTAAAATCATAGGAGCGATTAAAAACCCAGCAAAAGCATTATGATATTGTAAGGTTGAATTAAGCAAGCCCGAATCCCAAGAACCTTCATAGTCAAGTATTCTTGGTACAGTTAAGAGGCCAAACAGAGCAATCGCAGTACTTATTGCAATAATTCCGTTGATATATAGTGAAATGATGCTTTCTGAAAACAAGGCCCTACTTAGAATAAAATAGTACAAAATATAAGTCCATACTCGTAAGGTTTCACCAATAGCCAAACCCACGTTAGCCGAGCCAAGAATAGAAATGGTATAAGCCAACCCTAGGTATAAAAAAACTCCGTCTAAGAAATTAAATTTAAACTTACCCTTACTAAAAATAAAAGGCAAAAAGCAAAGCCCTAATACTCCAAGGATTATATGCACAATTAGAAAATCTTCTTGAAAAAAAAGTCCCCTAGACCAAGCTGCTTTAAGTAAAATACCTAACGCAACCACGGTTGCAACTTTATTGATCCAAGAACCGCTTTGGTCCCAAAAATCTTCCTTCACTTTATATTCTCACACTACCTTTCGCACTTACTATGTATGTACTTTTTTTAACTATTCGACATTATCTTTCTATCTCCTTCTGTTTAATCTAAAAGTTACTAAATTCAACGATTCTGGTTACGATCTCTTCTATCTTTAACCCTGTCGTATCTAGAATAATCGCATCATCCGCTGGTTTAAGTGGTGAAATCCCTCTTTCCATATCAATTCGATCCCGTTTCTGAATTTCACGTGCTACTTCTTCGAGCGTTACACTTTTATCCTTGACTACTAGTTCCAACCAGCGCCGTCGTGCCCGTTCCTCAGGCAAAGCAGTTAGGAAAATTTTTAAATCCGCTTGGGGTAGAACGCAGGTGCCAATATCCCTGCCATCCATCACTACTCCACCACGTTCTGCTTCCTGCCGTTGCAGCTTTACAAGACGTTCTCGTACTTTTGGATAAGTAGCAATAACTGAGACTGCCCGAGATATTTCCGAAGAACGAATCATTAGAGTGATATCCTCGTCATCGCACCAGATCCGTTGGGCTTCAGAATGGTCTAGGACAATCTTTGTTCCTTCGACCATTGAACTAATTGCCTTTTCATCAGAAATGTTGATATGTTCTTTTAAAGCTTTATAGGCTATAACCCGGTACATTGCACCAGTATCAACGTAAAAAATTCCTAATTTCCGAGCCACTGCTTGAGCCACAGTACTTTTTCCAGCTCCTGCCGGACCATCTATCGCTAGTTGAAATGTCTGCACCCCATCATCTCCAATCCCTCTAAAGTTATCTAATAACATGACTAACAAGCTATTTTTAATTATAACATAATGCAAAGAGTAAAATCTTTTTGTTAAATAGCACTCCTGAGCTGAAATGAAATTTTTCTTTAGAGAACCTATAAAACCTAAATTGAGGTTATAATAGATCATAAGCTCCAGTTAATAACTGGAGCTTATGAAATTGTCTGGTCCGAAATGCAACACCAAAATGATCAAGTTTTCTTTCAATTCAATCATCGAACGAAGCGAGTTTGCTACATCAATTAGCTAATAAGTATTGTTTTGCTATTTGCTCGGTCTCGTTATTATTGATGACCAGATTCTGGAGTACTGACCGTTTCATCCGTGGTAGAGGATGGATTCCAAGAGCTTCCGAAATTTGAATGCAGCCTAAGATGTTTACCAGCCTCACGACCCAATACAAAAACGCCAGCTATTCCCGCTAAATGAAGCAGCCAATTACCACCGCGACCAGAACGATGATTTTTCATCATTAACATATGTTTGACCCCCCTTTCGTTTTTAGAATGTCTAAAATGCAAAGAATTTAGTCATGGGGAATATAGGAAAACATCGTGTAGATTGGAGTAGAACTTTATGGAAGAAATACAACTTGAACCTCAACCCGCTGTAATAAAACCAGTCTTAAATTGGGTAGACCTTTGCCTAGTGGTTGGAGGAATCGTCATTCTCTATGCTCTATTAATTCTTGGAACAATCTGGTTGGCAGGCACACTGCCTAATGAAAAGGTTTTAATTTATGCCAACGGGTTTTTTACCCAATTATCCTTTATAGCATTGATCTTATCCCTCAAGAAAATTCGCAAATGGTCTTGGTCAGATTTAGGCTTACGTTCAGTTAGCTTTAAGAAAAAATGGTCACAGATTTTACAACTCTATCTGTTAACTTTATTTATCAATCTGATCTATGCTCTCTATCTTTACCAACATGGTTTTACTCCCCCCTCTACGGATGTTTATACTAAACTACTTGGCGATACCACTTGGTTAACCTATCTTCTTAATCTACTTTTAGCTGTAGTTCTCGCACCGCTGGTAGAAGAAACCCTCTTTAGAGGGATCATCTACGGAAGTTTACGGACTTATCTGGGCAAATGGACCGCTGCAGCGCTTAGTGCCGCCCTATTTTCGGCCCTTCACCTCCAAGCCTATGGTTTTTTCCCCCGTTTAGTACTTGGCTTAGTATTAGCCCATCTCTATGAACAAAACCGCTCCCTCTTCCCTTCGATGACTTTCCACGCACTTAATAATTTGATTGCTCTGACTTTGCTGGCAGGACTTGCGCCGTAAGCGGGGTTCGAGGCCCGAGGTTCGGGGTTCGGGGTTTGTGTCTCAAACAGAAAATTTATATAAAAACTAGACTTTAAACTTAAATCAAGGTAAACTATTAATCGATAAACTTGTTAATATCACATTCAAACTTCATGTTCCTTTGGGTACAAGCCTATCAATTTGTAAAGGGAGGGAAACAATTTGAAAAACAAAAAAATAATAGGGATTATCCTTATATTAGTCGGTGTCTCCTTGATAGGATGGGAGACTTGGGATTATGTGCATTATTTGCAACTTGTTAATCAATTCAAGGATCAGCACAACATATCTTGGGTTTTGATGGCGCAAGATTATATGAAAATAGGCTTTGGGGTAATTAGCGTTGTAGTTGGAGTAGTGCTGTTAAATCTAAAAAAAGGTTCGTCTAAATTTTAATACAAACCACACACAGAAAAAATATCTGTTAAGTAATAACGGCCATAGTCCTTAATGGATCTGGTCGTTATTGTTTTCTTATCCCTTCATATCAAGTGCTAACTTATATCCCCATAGTTGCAACGAGGGGCTTTACGTCAACAAGTTGTAATTTTATTTTTTAAATCCTGAAGGAGATTATTTAAATCTATCGAAATAGACTACTTATTAGATGATACGCCATAGCAAAATTTGCAATGTCTTTATTAATCAAAGATACATTAAATATTGTTCATAGGCAGGAAAAAACCAGGAGAGTAAGTATGAATGCATTGATAAGTGATCGAACACGAAATACAATATTCTATATCCTACTTGGTATCGCGGTTATAAGTGTATCTATTTCTATTATAATTGGTCATAAACAAGATGTTATCTATTATAACGATTACCAATCGTTTCAACAAATCGATAGTTCAAGTGCACCGCTTGCCGGGGAATTAGTAGAAAAATATCCAACCAGCTTTATTTTATTGTGGAAATACGCTCGGTGTCTAGAAGAAAACGGAAATTACTACCTAGCTGAAAAGTATTTAGATAAAGCACGCGTACAGTGCCAATTTCTTGTCGCAGACTTAAATTACCTCATTGACTATGGGAATGTTCTCTATTACCAAGGTAAGTATGCAAAATCCCGAAAATATTTCTCGAAGGCACAAGAAATATTTTCAAATTCAGATAATGCCAAGCAATTAACTAAAATATTAAAAGATATTGACAATAAACTAGAAAATGGTAGGTGAAGAAATGGCCAAGGTACAAAAGTTCATGGCCAAGTTTAATACGTCATATATGAGATCCGTTAAGGTTGATGTCGATGTTATCTTATTTTTTTTATTGTTGGCGATCCTTGCGGCTCTTCCGCTGATCACGCATACGGTAATGATCCAACACATTAGCCCAACAATAAATAATGCTATCTCTGACACTGGGTCGTATGGTGATGTAGTAGTTTACTATAAATTCATTTTTCTGATTATCACAACTATAGTTCTTATCGGACTTTTCCTTTACAAAATGGTTGTAACTAATTACACAATTAAATCAAGCTATATTAACCTACCCGTAACCATCATGTTTTTACTAATTATATCTTCAATGTTGTTCTCAGATTACAAAACTATAAGTGTTTTTGGAGACTTTCATCGGCATCAGGGAGCACTAACATTTTTAAGTTACCTGCTTATATTTATAATAGCCTCAAACACAGTCTTTACCAAGCGAAAGCTTCGATTGATCTTTCACGCTCTTATACCTTTAATCTTAGTCAATACAATATTATCTGTAATTAATTTTTATGGATACAATATTTGGCCTCTTGTCAGTATGATTACGTTTAGTTTTCCGACGTTGGCTCCTGGATCTTTCTTTGGTTCAACTTTTGGACATCCTAACCATTTAAGTGGTATCGGCAGTGTCCTTACCCTTCTATTTTCAACTAAAGCTATCTTAACTCCAGCTACGAAAGATAAAATACTAAATATATTATTATCTACTTTATCATTTACAATGGTTCTTTGTTCTCTTTCTACCAGTGGATTCCTTACTATCCTAATATTCATTCCTCTTTTAGCTTTGATTGTATATAAAGCTCCCAAGAGCAGAGTAAAATTATTAACTATTATATCAATAATAGTTTTATTTTCTTTTGTGTTTATTACACTAAACTTTCATAATAACGAAATTTGGAATAATAGTATTGGGTATTTTACAAATGAAGGTGATCCAAACTCAAAAAAACAGACTTACAATGTTAAACCGAAGCAATTAGACACTGCAAAACCCTCGGAGCAACTTGATGACGTTGACCTCTCCTTACCAACACCAGGCGTTGGTCCAGGTAACGGCAGACTATATATTTGGAAAAAAACTATTGAGCTAATTAATAAACGACCTCTACTAGGATATGGTCTTGATACCCTCGGATATTATTTTCCACAAGGTGATTCTGCTAAAATATCTAACATTGGAGGAGGCGAAAATGTGTTTGTGGATAAACCCCACAATACATATTTAGGGTTTGTCTTCGGTTTAGGCTTACCTTTTCTTTTAGTTTTTGCTTTACTCATATTTCGCCACTTCTGGGAGCACATCAAAATAATCAAAAATTACATTGACGATGAACTGCACATCATGATTATGAGCTTATTCATAGGCTGGTTTGCTTATCTTTTTCAGGGATTAATCAATGATCCTATCGCTAGTACTGCACCAGTTTTCTGGGTTCTTTTTGGAGTTAACGTTTCAATATTGAGGGAACTTAAGGAACTTAAAAACAGCTAATGGTTATGATAGAACATATTTATACAAGAGAAGAAATAAGAGTTATTGTTCGTGAACTTGCTCAGCGCTATGGGGTTGAACGGTTTTCTCTTTTTGGCTCCTACTCAAGGGGAGATGCAAGACTAGTTCCGCTTTCATGTGATTCGCCATCTTTAATCCTACGATGGTTCCGTCAAAGCAGTCTAAAACGGCGGCTACATAGAGTTTTCCATCAGCTGTGGGGATTTCGGTGATATCGCCCAACCATTTCTGATTGGGTGATGAAGCACTGAAATCCTGTTGGATCAGGTTTTCACTGGCTTGTGCCTTAAGGTCAGCCTTGGTAATTCCTTTGGCATGGTATTTCTTCTTAAGCATAAGGTGATGCATCTTGCAAAGTTTAAGAATCAAGTAATAGCTTTGGGTATAGCCATGAAAAAGCTTTAAATCTAAATAAATTCTTATACGCTCCATCGTCCTCGTTTTCTGCACGAATCTGACGGATCTTAGCCAAAAGTTTTTCATATTTATAGGGGCTACCTTGGTTCTTTAGCCACTTGTAATAACCTGCTTCACTAACTTCTAATACCCTGCACATCACTTTTACGCTGTGCTGCTTAGTTAGATCTTTCATCCTTAGTGCCCATATAAACTTAAAGAGTTCTCGCGCAGCTACTTCTTTTGGCTCCCTGCGAAAAAAGCTAAAGCTTTTTTCAGAATATCATTAGCGGTTTCAAGTTCCTTAATCTTTTTTCTAGCGCTCTGGTTTCCACCATTTTAGGGTCTATACGCTGATTTCCGCTACCGACAAACGCAATAGATCCATACTTTTTGTTTTGGCTTCTCCATGTGTTTAGTGTAGCTAGAGGTATTCCTAATTGTTCTGTTGCTGCAGTTGGTCCGATTTCATAGGAAAGTTTGATGGCTTCTTTCTTAAATTCTTGGTCATAAACTCGCATTTGGATCCTTCTTTCGTTTTTACTATTATTACCAAATATACGAGTTTTCTGACTTAACTAAAATGATACTACCACAAAGTAAGCAACCGAATAACTGTTGCTTACTTTGTTGATATTTATTTTATTTTGTATGCTTTATGATTACCAGTTGTTAGATTTCCAGAAACGAAAAGGATAGGATTGCCGTTGGTGTCTTTTATATTAATTCTGGCACTATCACTTGCTCCCAGTTTACCAGTATCAGCAAATAGAAACTCTACACTATATCCTTTCTTACCATTATATGTTCCAGTTCCTGTCCCAATAATGGTATTAAAACCAGCAGTCGAAGAGTTACTTATGTCTGGATCCACATAGATACCAATGGTATTTAATGTATCCATCTGAAACTTGTTCATGTTTCCATTTCTCCATGTGACCTTTAGATTGTTGCTACCTACAGCCCCTTTAGATCGGAGAGTAAACTCATGTGCGACGCTAATACCATCATTAGTAAAGACACTTCCGCTTCCTGTCATAAAGCCTGACAGGGATTGTACTACAACAGAAACTGTAGCATTAGCAACTCCACCCTTACCATCGTAAATCGTATAATGGAAAGTGTCTGTGCCTAGAAAAGTTCCATTGGGCGTATAGGTTAATGACTTACCGTTGGTATTAATCACAACGTTGCCGTAATCGCCATTATTAACATTAGTTACCATTAAAGGGTCTCCATCTGGATCACTGTCATTAGCAAGCACATCAATCGTGACAGGTATAGACTGCATTGTTGTTGTCTGATCATTATTTGCAACTGGTGGATTGTTGGGCTTATCTGTAAAGCTATCTGTCTTAATGAACACATTAGAATCTAAAGCTGTGTCACCAGAATCAGCAATTGCCAGCTTTATGTGATTAACAACGCCCTTATTTACAGGTGCATATACTGAGAGAACTAGCGTCATTCCATCCATTTCTGTGTTTATAGCCCCGCCACCATCACTAAGATCATTGTTGATATAGTATACAGAGTTTGAAGCATTTGTTCCAAGTGGATTGCCACCATTAACATTATTAATTGAAACATTGATATTGCTACCAGGTAATTTAGCGACATTCTGCCCATTTAGAAAGAAGCCAAACACATCATTATAACTAGAATTTACAAATTCATTATATTCATCAGAAGCGAATACATATTGGAATGATATGTTGTCATTATTTGGTATAAAATCGAATTGCAACGTGGTAGCATCTTTAGTTGTGTATCCTGGTATTAAGCTATCTAGGTCTGAGTCACCACCTGAACCGTTATTAGCAGAAATACTATCACTAACGTTTGGTCCAGGTACATTATGTATGTTACCTGTACTAAGAACAATTCCATTTTGAAAACCAATAATATTGTTTGTAGTATTGAAGGCACCAGCAGCCGTTGAAGCACCTGTGAATGTGATGTTACTTACAGGTATGCTAGCTCCAACAAGCGACTCAACTAGGGACTGTGCGTTGGTACTAGTAAGGTCAGTCAGCTGCCAGTCAGCTGCACCTCCCGTGGTGCGTACGCTAGAACGTGTGTTTTTAGTTGGCATAAGATCACCCTTAGAGTGTGCGCCAGATCTTGTGTTTTTATCGATTATGAGCTTACTCCTAGAATCAGCTGTTCCTCCTGCGGCTTGTACACGATGTAAATTAAATCCGAAAATTGTGGTCGTTATTAGACCAGAAACTAATAGACATGCTAAAGACCGCTTAATGATTGAGTTCACTTTCATCTCTTTACTCCTCTCCTCATTTAGAAAATCAGGAAATAACCAACCACACTGCTCTTTATAATATATGCAGATCTCAATACATATTAACATAACTGATTTATTTTTTTTGTCGAAATATGTTTTGGGTAAAAAATATTTTTCAAACTTAACTTATTATAGTTAGTAAAGGAAACGTGCGGGGGTACGCGAGATTAAAGTCGTTAATTTTTCTCGTGTTCTTGAGTTCATGCATCATTTTAAAAATTTAAGCTAGCCCAACTTAATAATAAAGTTTAATAGATGTCCGTTTTATTTCACCAATGGATTTAAATTACTTTTAAGAATCTATCCAGATAATTTGAAGACTCTTGCTGAAACGTTTAAGAATCTCTGCAAATATTAACATTGTCGAAACTGCTCGAAACATTTTTGTACCTCTTTTTCATTATTTTATATTATAATAAAATATATTTAGCTACTATTCCTGATGAAAAGGAGGAAAGTCGATGGTTCTATCCCTAGGATAAACGAAAAATATAAATATAAATTTAAAAGGGAGGGTGAACTTTGCGTAAAAAACCTATTAAAAAAACATTACAGATTACTCTATCGTTATTGTTAGTACTGGCAATATCTGCTCCAAGCATAGGTGCCACTGCTTCAGGGGTTGGAGCGACAACCAGAACTAAGAAGATCCTAAACAACGGCAATAACCCTAAACCGTCGAAGTTAGACCAATTCAAAAATAAGAAACTCCAGAATCCAAACAATACTAAAGTAACAGGAAGCAAGGATCAGGCTAAAGCTCCTGATAGCAAGCCCCGAAAAAGTAATTGGAAAAACGATTTGGTACCTTCTGGTAAACTGCCAGTGAAAGTCGCCCCCAGCTCAGTTGTTAGAAATACTCCCACTTTTAATAAAGGAATTCCTATAGGCAAGAGTTCCTTTGCTCCTGACCAACTTATAGTTAAATTCAGACCAGGGATAGATAGTCAAAAGGCAAAAAAAACAAATTCACTAACGAAAGTTAAAAGTTTTCCTTTAACTGGCGCAGAATTATTAAGAACTACACAAGGTTCAAATCTTGATGAAATTATTAAAGCATTAAAAGCTGATAATTCGGTTGAATATGCCCAACCAAATTATAAAATCTATAAATCGAGTATTCCTAATGATCCACAATTCTGTAATATGTGGGGTCTCCAAAACTCAGGTCAGACCATTAACGGGTATACCGGTGTACCAGGTATTGATATAAATGCACCTAGTGCATGGGATGTTACAAAAGGATCTAATAATGTAATTGTTGCTGATATTGATACTGGTATAGATATTAGTCATCCAGATTTGCAAGGACAAATATGGGTAAACACCAATGAAATTCCAGGTAATACCACCGATGACGATAGTGATGGTTATGTCGATGATGTCAACGGTTGGGATTTCTATCATAATGACAATACCGTATTTGATCCAGGAGATATAGATCCATATAGCGGTCTTGCTTCAGATTCACATGGAACACATACAGCCGGTACAATTGCAGCGGCTATGGATAATAGTTTGGGTATAACTGGGGTCGCACCAAACGTCAAAATTATGCCTTTAAAGTTTATTGGACCAGAATATGGGTATGACTCTGGTGCAATAGATGCCATTACCTATGCCAATAACCACGGAGCAAAAATCGCTAATAACAGTTGGGTCCAAACCGGTGATAACCAAGCCTTGGGAGACGCCATTCAGGCTTCCGGCATGTTATTCGTCTGCGCGGCAGGTAACG
The DNA here is from genome assembly GCA_049302575.1 of Desulfitobacteriaceae bacterium. Classification (GTDB taxonomy): domain Bacteria; phylum Bacillota; class Desulfitobacteriia; order Desulfitobacteriales; family Desulfitobacteriaceae; genus JBAQMG01. Next base: position 16,633 of record JBAQMG010000017.1, read on the forward strand.
AAGCCAGCAATTCTGACATTTCGCCCTTTTACCCTGCCGATTTCGATAGCAACAACATACTCTCCGTAGCAGCACTAGACAGCACAGGCAACCTTGCCTCATGGTCTAATTACGGTATGAACACGGTTGATGTTGCTGCTCCAGGAGTTAATGTGTTAAGTACTCTACCGAATGGTAGCTATGGGTATTTTAGTGGAACATCCATGGCTGCTCCGCATGTGACTGGCATTGCGGCTCTACTCTATAGCCTTTATCCTGATCTGACGCCACAACAAGCTATTCAAATCATTAAAACTACAGGTACTTCTCTAACCAGCTTGCAAGGCTTGGTAGGAAGCGGACGTTTAGTCAATGCCGCTAATGCCGTTAATATACAACTTGGAAGCATGGACGATGATATCCCTGGTGTGCCATTAAAAGATTTTATGGTTAACGATACCGTTAATGCAACAAACGACAAAGATGACGTTTTTGCAATTCAACTGAATCAAGGTGAGACTTTTACCGCTACTTTGTCAGGTGATTCTGGGACAGATTTTGACCTTTATCTTTTCGACCAAAGTGCGCTTACTGTCAACAATAGTAACGGGATGGTCGCATATTCTGAAAACGCAGAAACTTCTGATGAAGGTATTCAATATACTGCCCCATATTCAGGTACCTATTACATTGATGTGTTTGCCTATACTGGGAGCGGATCCTATACCCTGACAGCGGGCAATGGTATCGGCACTTATGAAGACACCAATGGCGCACTGCTATTTAATGGAGCTTGGAGTACATTAAGCGGCACGCAATATTCTGGAGGTACATCAAAACAGCTTAATTCTTTAGGCGATGTGCAATTTTCCTTTATCGGAAGTCAAATCGAGTGGAAAGCCTTCAAAAATAATAACCAGGGTCTAGCCAATGTTTACATCGACGGTAGCTTAGTTCAAGACGTATCTTTGTATAGTTCTGGTGCTCTTCCTACCCAAACAGTGTTTCAGCGCTCCATGAAATTTGGTAAACATACGATTAAAGTTGAATGGACAGGCTTACGTGACCCGGCAGCTAAAAAGAGCAATACTAATATCAATGTTGACAGCTTTGTTGTTTCGCTGGATAAAACTTCGCCGTCTGTTCCCACACTTCACGAAATATACTTTGATACTAATTATTGGGGACCACACATTTCATTTACACCGGTACCAGAGCCAGATGTTCAGTATTACTCTATCTATCGTCAAGAAGGAACTAGCGCTCTTGCCGCAGCTAGTAAACAACAGATTAAACCTCAAGACATCTGGTGGTTTATAGACATGAATGCGGTTCCAGGTCACACCTACCAGTATTCAATCTCAGCCACAGATTTTTCTGGAAACGAGTCCGAACGTTCCCAACCACAAACCTTTGTTTATGATGATGAAATACCTGGTATTCCGATGAATGGAACTAGTGCAAGTGGCACACTTAACGAAAACACCGACTTATTTGACGTTTGGAGTGTTCAGCTTGATGCCGGTAAAACCTATGCGTTTAGCTTCAACGGTGATATTGGAACGGATTTCGACTATAAACTTTTCCCTGCGGACGCAACAAGTATATTAACTTCAGCTCCTATTCGAAGTACCTTTCAGGGTACGTCTGAAGAGTATTTTACTTATCCAGTGACAACCTCAGGCACCTATTATATACTCGCTGAGGAGTGGACAGGTAGCGGCGCTTACAGTATCAACGTTACTTCGAAACCCACAGTAAACGATGACAATATTCCTGGCATTCCATTGCCCTCTGACAATAAAGTTAGCGACTTCCTTGATTATGACGACTTTGATGACGTCTATTCTGTAGCCCTAAATTCTGGGGACACCCTGACGCTTAAACTTGATAGCAAAGCGCTCAACGGCAACAACTTTGACCTCTACCTGTACCCACCCGAAGCAACTGATATCTACAGCAGTAGTTACGTTGCCAAGTCGGTATACTCCAACTCAGCGGAGAATATCACTTACATTGCCCCTTCGCCTGGTACCTATTTCATTGATGTCTATAATGTCGACGGCAGCGGTCCTTACGATTTAAGTGCAACAGTTACTAAAGCACCATCAGGACCAGGTGTCTACGAAGATAGCAGTAATGCTCTTACCTACGTGGGAGTATGGAATCTATCATCAAACCCGACCTATAGTGGCGGGTCTTTGCGCTACAGTAATGTTGTCAATGCCTCGGTGAGCCTAGCGTTCTCGGGTACCGCTGTCCAATGGGTAGCCCTAAAAAGTCCAGCATACGGGATTTCAGACGTATACATCGACAACATCAAAGTAGGTTCGGTTGATTTATATGCTGCTACAAATAGCTATAAACAAACTGTCTTTAGCAAAACTGGCTTAGCCAACGGCACTCACACCATAAAAATAGTTAGAACTGGTACGAAAAACAGTTCTGCTACGGGCTATAACACAAATATCGATAACCTTACAGTCTTTTAACAACGTATTCAAACAGCAACACTGGTATAATTGTAACTCATGGAAACTAAACCTAAAATGTTCAATCAGATAAACAGAGAAATACTAGCCGAGGCGAATAAAGCGCACTCTGGCTAGTATTTCTATCTCAACAGTTTTTTTTGCTATTGTTTCCGCTAGACTTAAACGTCCGAAAGCTGGCAGTATTGCCTGTCCATAAATTGACGAATATAATGACTATATTACAGTAAAGGAAAAGGATGTTTCCATTAACATGACCCTGCGTCAACAGGTTCACCAGAGACATCCCACCAAAAGCACATGGTTATTGTATCAAATTATTCGCGTGTTGAAAACCAACATACTGGTGTTTTTTGTTCGGTGTGCAGAGTCCGTCCCTTGTCCCTGTTGTGGAGAAGAACTGAGTGTCATCGGGAGTCGTCAAAGGAAGTATAAGAACAGTGATGGAGAAACCAAGGTGTTGATCATACGCAGTCTACGGTGTACGCATTGCATACGAATACATCACGAACTACCGGATCGTCTCGTACCTTACAAACGCTATGAATCTGCCTGTATTGAACGCGTTGTCTCAAAAAACTCCGAATCACTTGACATCGCAGCGGATAATGCAACTTTGTATCGCTTGCGAGTGTGTTTCGACTCACTGCTACCTTATCTGCTCGGCTGTTTGAACGCTATAGCCCTTCGTCTGGGACAAGCCCCTGTGTATGAGCCGTCCGTCTCTTCACAATCTGCACACCAACAAATCGGATACTACGTTGGCCATGCGTCAAGATGGCTGGTGAGAATTGTCCGTCCTATTGCCAATTCGAATTTATGGGTACATACCCGTTCTGCATTTTTGTCCGCAAACACCTGAGGTAGCTGAAAAAAGGAAGTTTACTTTGAGAGGAAAGGTGTTTACAGTTGAAAAATCAGAATAATGCCGAGAAAATTGCTGCTGAGCGCGTCCAGCTCTTGTCGCCACTCCTCTCGGAAGGGCTCGATCCTGCCAAAAAACGAGAAATCAAGGCACACCTATGTGAAACGCACGGAATTTCGGAACGCACATTGCGTCGGTATTTAGAAAAGTACCGTCAAAGTGGATTTGTTGGACTAAAACCCAAAGGCAAGGGGAGGACACCCACGGAGGCCATTGCGCTAGAACTGCTCGAACAAGCTATTTTGCTGCGCCGATAAGTTCCTAGCCGCAGTGTCGCACATTTGCTATTAGTTTCATGAAACTGTTTCCTACTAAATTAACATTAGCATTGTTATCATGATACGGATACAATTCAGAAAGGTATATATTATTGTCACTGTCCACAAAGAGGCGAACAGTCGAAAGTTTCTGAGTCAATTTTGAATGATATTTATAGTTCCAGTCAATATTAGCCCCGATTTTACAGAGCTGAAGCATGATTTTTTTTAGTAAGAAAAAATCTTAAATATTATACCAATTTGAACGATCACATAAGCAAATAGCTAAATCAAACAATCTTTGATCTTCCTCTCACACCAACTTAAGAAGTCTAATCTGTCTGGAAACTTAAATCATCTTACTACAAATATG
>JBAQMG010000018.1:0-4978 GCA_049302575.1 Desulfitobacteriaceae bacterium
CCTATACGACCAGACAGGCAATTTGAACGCAAAATCCCTAGAAAGAAACGCTTCTTTATGAATAAGAAATCTGCATTGTGAATTATTGGATGCTTAGATTGACGACATTGATTTCTAAACAGTGAAATAATTTTCACTGTTTAGTCCAATAATGTATGTTAGGGCTATATCATCATCAGTCCCCAAAAACGCGGGTGCTATTGATTACGAGATTATATCGACGAGTTATAATGGTAATCTCATTTTCTATTAATATATACATACAAACTCTACAAGAATAAATTTAATGATTAACTAATTCATTATTGTGGTAATTTGTTACATCTTCGGCGTATCCACTTAAATGTGGTTTTAATTCAATTGCTTTATGAATAGCATTATGTGAATCATAACCTGAGTCAAGTAGAAATGCATAAGTACTGGCCATTTCTAAAAACTGAGAGCTATGTTCATTCAGTGACATAAGCAATTCACGATTAAGATCGCCGTTATAAGTCCCCTCTAAACTTGTTTTAAATTCTTTACCAAGGGGAGTAATTTTATAAACGTAAGTTTCGTTTTCCTTTAATTCTTCAAGAAAACCTTGACGAACCATAAAATTAATCTCATCTTGAAGCTGAGTCGAATACGGACCGTAATGATGGTATTGATATTTAAACGAAAAGGCCGCTCCAGCTGTACTCAATAAATGAACCATTTTTTGAAGCTTCTTTCTCCCTTTAACTAACTCAACATAGTCAAAAAATCTCAATAATAAATACGTAGAATCAAACATGAATTAACCCCCTAATACTTTATTCTTATGTTCTTCTGGCATGTAAAACCTCTCAATAGAAATCTTTTTGTTTCTTATCTGTCGAATAATATCAGACTTATTAGATAATTCCTCAGTATGTCCCTTATTATCAAATAAAAAAATTTGTTCCGAAGCTTCTCTCTCCGATTCTTCACTTTCTGTCTTTAGGCTTTGCATAATATATGGGTCCTTATAGGAACTACTCGTAGCTTGATCACGCAATAAATAAAAATCAATAGGTATTTTATTGGCATCATAATAGCTCTGCACTGTGCTGAAAAATTTAAAAATATCTTCTTTTACATTTACGGATTTGAAAAACCTCCGTGTTAATAAACGGTTACATAAATTTGATAGAATCTCATCTTTGCTTCTAGCCCAGAAATTAAAATAATGCCACATAGTGTTATCTGTTAAATTAATATAATTATTAACAGTTTCAGTTTTAATCCCATTCGTTAATATCTCATTGAGATCTTCCGGAAGTTCGATTTCTCCTTCTTTTTGAAGTTGAGAAGCTCGCTCAAAAACTTTATCTATTAGCAGTTCTGCACTTCTTGTAGCTTTATGAAAATAAACATTAACATACATATAGTAGCGTGCCATAACAAAGTCCTCTGCTATGCTAAAGCCTTTATGCAGGTCTAAACCAACTTCAATGTCCCCATTTACTTCACCTATTCTTAAGGTATTGATCATCCATTCTAAATCGAAACTCCCATATCCTGCTCCAGTCATTTTTGAATCTCGTAATAAATAATCAATTCTATCTGTATCTAATTGACTTGAAAGCAATTTAACTACAGGTTTTGATTTATGCGTTCGTTGAATAACATCAGCAACTTCTCTCGCAAAACCTTTACGATAATCTTCTAAAATTCCATTGACTTCCGTGTCTCCAAGAATTATTCCTATCGTCCACTTCTCGTGCACAATTTTTGTCGTCTTTTCCAAAGCATGCGAAAATGGTCCATGCCCAATATCATGGAGTAATGCTGAAGTTAATGCCAATATCCTATTATCACTTAGCTCCTCTATATATCTTTTTTCTATATCACCTTTTAGGCTTGAAATCTTATCAATAAATCGTTTCATTAAATGCGTGACTCCCAACGAATGTACAAACCTCGAATGTTCAGCACCCGGATAAGTAAATGACGAAAGCCCTAATTGTTTGATATGTCTCAAACGTTGGAATTCTCTAGTATCAATAAGATCAATCAAAATCTTCTCAGAATCTTTATCAAATAAAATAATATTATGTACAGGATCACGGAATGCCTTCAATCAAACTCCCCCTGCTCTCGACCAAACATATGTTTGTTATATTCTCTATTTAATACTAAAATCCTTCCAAGCAAGAATATTTTATTGCCGATTTATTCATGAATTTTCATTTAATTATAACACGACAACCACTAAACACACAGAATTAACACCATCTACCTACCCCTTTTGACAGATTCACTATATCTAGAACTAAATAATTTAGTATTTCGTGTTATTTTACAGTCTAGCGGTATTAATTTGACACCTATAACTAAAGAAGAATATGAAATGTGATTTATCTTTTGATAAATAATGAAAGGCGTAGCTACTCTTAATATTTTTGGGTCCTATAACCCATCCTATGTCAACTAAACAGAACACACGTCGATCAAAAAAACGCCAAAATCAGGCTTGTAGTCTGATTTTGGCGTTTTCCATCTTTAAGGTTTTACATGTTTCATACTAAAAACACTCTCTTCCGCATCCTCATTATTGCTCGTTTTCTCTATGCTATCCATTCCGCCGACATCGTTATTTTCAAGGGCTTTGTCCATCCCCGGTAGACAAAAGATCTAAGTTAATATGGCATTTACAACGTGCCACCCGTTGTTTATTGCGGATTAAGTTAGAATCACTTGTGAGGTGATAATTTTCTACCCATCAAACTACCAACAGCAACTACTAAAATGGATAATACCCAAGAAACGATTATTGTTGCCAAGAGGGTATAGGTTGAATCTGGAATATCCATTTTTATTCTGATGCTTTCAAATGATAATAGGAAAGGGTAACCCCATAAACTAAAGGAAACCAATTGTAAGTGAGTAGACTGAAGTAGTAAAGTAGAAATCACTCCGATTCCTCCAATACTTCCTATTACAATTCCATTAAAAAAGCCCACACGCGTCCATAGCCCGTATACAAACCATATTATTAGGGCCATAATGCCAAAAATTATCGCAGGGTCAGCATTCATATTTTCAAAGAAAAATAAACATAGCAAGTTATATCCAATCGTCAGCACCAATAATATAAACCCACTCTTAAAATTAGTTGCCATTTTAAATATAATGGCAGGGTTTACACCCTGTTATTCTTTTGGTTTCTATTGTAGTACAATTGCAGTACTTTGCCAAATTTCACTGTATTTTATCATCATGGTTTACTCTCAATTAATTTGTTCAAACATTTTCTTTGAGTAACTTTCAATATCTGAAGGGTTAATCATTCCGCAGTGTTCCTTAACCGCTTTAAAGTACTCGCCAATTACCTTCTTATTAATCATCCTGCTGGAAGCTGCGGTAACTGGTAGATCTCCTCTGGTTTTTAACCATGGTGCTTCTGCATGTGTGAATCCCTCTAATATTTTACCACTATAGCAACATAGGTTTCTAATTATGCTATCAATGACTGCCTTTTCATAATTTGTCAAAACAACCTCATTACACGTTTCACCACCTTCGATTGGGTCAAAGTGGTATGAACTATACCTTTGATAGATATCGCGATAAACAGGGCCATGCGCCCATGCTTCACAATCATCTTTGAAAATAAACTCATCCATAAAAGCATAGTAAAAACCCTGAACATAATATAGTGCTTTTTGCAATGCTAAGGGAGTAATATCTTCGCATTTACAAAGTAAATACTCTATTACAATTTCCATTTTAGTAAGCGGAGTATTCTGAGCTCCTAAAAGTTCCTCGGTGACGCGTTTGCTTTTTTCATATGCTGTCTGTGATTTTAGATTATCTTTGTTACCCTCCAATATTGAACGGTAAAAGGCTGGTTCATCATAAATTCTCTGTAATATATCTGAGTATTGTTTTGATGGCATATCTCCATCACAGTATCTACTAAAGGTCATTTCTCCCCAGCCAAAAAGTAAGGAAAGCGGCCTTTTCCCAATACCATACCTTTCTGGTATCTCCAATATTTTCTCCAGTGTAATAATTGAATTCCTCATTCTGTAAGCATCATAAAGTGCTTTAAGATTAAAATCATCAATTTCTGGAACATAAACTTCTGCACCGCATTCAGCACACACAGCCATCTTTCCAGTGTATTCGTAAGTTTCTCCCTTTAGCTCATTTTTCATTACTACTTCTGTTTCAGTATAACCAACATCTTTTCTGCACTCCTCACAGAATGTCATTTTTTCAATCATTTCAATTCCTCCTTTCAAACCCATTGTTATCTGAATAGATAATCCAATGGCTTGTTTCTTTTATGGAATGATATCGCTATGACTCGCTTGCCAGCGTCATACTCAATAATATTAAACTTCGTGTAAATATCCACCAATTCTTCTTCGCCATCGAAATTAAAAAGCATTATTTGGGTGCAAAATACATATAGCGTTTCGTATTCAAAGCCTAAATTTGTGTTCTGCAGTGAGTGGCAAAAATCATCTGGCTCAATTCTTAATAATATATCCTTTTGCTTAGCAGTGGATAAGTTGTAATTGTTAATAAACTCAATATTTTCACTGCGGTTTTCATTTTTTGATATTATATAACGATTGCGTCTAATACAATCTTGTATTGTCTGCAAAATAATTTCAATTTGTTCCTTTGTGTAATGCTGATTGTAATACTGATTCATTGCATCGCCCCTTCTTGTAATACAATGATACTTTATTATATGCTAACCGTCAATAATTATGCACTAATTGATGCATTTATTTTTTATTGTGCACTTAATGCTCTTGTAATCTTGCCGCCTAGGGCGCCTCTAGAAGTAAGCTTTTCATATGCCTTATTAATGCCAGTACCTTCCAAGGTGTATGTAACCTGGATTCTCGGAACGCCTAACAATATTTCGTACGCCGAACAGCCTGAAACACCCTAAAACACTGGATTTTCGACACTTTGTAATGGATATTCTCCTTGTTATGTGTTATAATATACACGT
>JBAQMG010000019.1:0-36864 GCA_049302575.1 Desulfitobacteriaceae bacterium
CTGAATTATAAGGTATAATAATAAATTGTGCCGAATTCAGCTCCCACTTATAGAAGGGATTTCTTCTGGCACTTGTATAAAAAGAGCACTGTGATTAATAAAAAATCAGTGTTCTTTGTTAGTGAGCGTCCCAAAAATAAGTCAATTTCCAGAATTGGATAAAGCATAATTAAAGTACAACAATTACCTGATTAAGATAACCTAGATAACAGATAATAAGAATGTTTCAACAGTACATTTAATATATTTGAAGGAGGGCTCAGATCATGGCAGGAGAAAGAAATACAAATAACCCAGCAGTCCAAGGGGCAGACCAAGCGTTGGATCAATTCAAATATGAAATTGCCAACGAAATGGGAGTACAACTCGGTGGTGATCGGACAAGCCGTGAAAATGGTAGTGTCGGTGGTGAAATGACCAAACGCTTAATCCAGTTTGCTGAGCAAAATCTAAAAAGTGGTACTCGCATCTAATTATTATTAACTACCTACCTACCTACAAGAGGAATATCCTTATTGGATATTCCTCTTTAATTTGCAACAGTTCTTATATTCATTATGTAGAGGAAACTAGGCTTGCACCAAGCCTTTGGCGTAAGCCTTAGTTGCACTTATGCACCCACAAACTTATTATACTTTCTGATTTGCTCAAAAAGAGGGAGGGGCGGTTTATGCCCCTCTTTATATTACTTATAGTTCCTTCGGATTCTGCAACAAACTTTTTTTTGGAATTCAAATGTTTTTCTACGTCTTTAATTTGATGTGGAATGAGTTCGTCGGCGTTCTCAGCTAGGAATTCTTCTGTTTTCTCAATATTCCCGAGAGTCAATTCTATTTTATTAAGTTCTTCTTTTCATTCTTTATTACCATTGTGTCTCGACATTAAAATCACCTCAAACCCAGTTTAACCACTCCGACAAAAATAAAAACTCTGATTTCGATTTATTAACTTGTAACTCGTGTAAAAATTGGTTTAATTGTTCTTTCATTCCTTACATCGCTATAAAACTGACCTTGACGTTTGAGAGCACGAAAAAAGATACCTAAGTGAACCACAGGTGTCTTTTCCTCTTATAAATCAAAAATCAGGTGATTCTACTACAAAAATCCGTGTCACTATTGAATATCGAAGACTCTGGTCAAACGAGTTAATTCAAAAATCTGTTGAACAGCTCCATATAGTCCTTGGATGACCACTCCACCTTTATGTTCTAAAGCACGCTTTTGTATGGTCACAAGAACCCCCAAACCAGAACTATCAATATAATCTATAATCTACACCACCTAAGTTGATCACAAAATTCGGGTGGCCATTTTCGTTAAATTCTAATAAATTTCCCCTGATCGCCGCTGCCTCGTCAACATAAATCTTACCTGTTAAGGTTGCGATTACAATACCATTTAAAAACTTTATATCTTGCATCAGACATTCCCTCCTCCTTTGTGGGTTTTAATAATTAATTTATTAATATCCTTAATCACTTGTTCAGAGTGTTTATTCAATTGTTTTAAACCTCTAGTAACCTTACTTTTATCACCTTCGTGGTAAGCCTTGACAATTTGCTTAGCTATTTCACGAAATAAGCGATGAGTCTCGAAAGGATTATCCGACGCAAAATATCATTTACCAAGGCGACAATATCTATATCTATATCTATATCTATATCTATATCTATGAAAATTATGAATTATGAATTACGTCGTGCGCGTTAGTGTCTGAGATTTTTAATTAACGTGACCTCGTTTCCTTGAGGATTATAGCTTAATCCATCAGTCGCCGATTCCATAATCATCAACCCCCGGCCACTGTCCTTCGGAGCATCTTTATTTATAAAACACTGTTTTAGCGGCAACTCTGCTAACCTCTGATTACCAGGGAAACCAGCTCCACCATCATTAACTGAAACGATCAATTGTGTGTTATTTAAAACGAAAAGCTTTAAGGTTATCAGCTTAGCTGTTCTCCCACAGTTTCCATGTTTAAGGGCATTATTTACTGCTTCATTCACTGCAACTTCCATTAAAACAGAGTGATGCTCGGATAAATCACCTAACGCGTCATGTATATATTCAGCAACACAATTTCGGACATAACAGAACTCCCTAAGTTCTCGAAATTTTAGTTTTAAAATTCTATTGCGCATTATCCACCTTCATTCTCCTATTTTAAATCTTTATTCCTCAATTAATTTTCTTAATTGAGGAACTTGACAATCCATAGTTAACCAGACAATATATAAATGATTTCGCGAAAAAAGTCAGAATATACTATTATGAAAGGATGATCTTATATGAAGGTAAAAATCATTAATTCGCCAGACTTACGAATGCTTGAAAAGCAGGTCAATCAATGGCTTGAAGATAACAGTTGGGTTAAGATCATTAATTTGACCCAAAGTACCGCTAACTTAACAACAGCAATTTCTATCTGGTACGAAGAGCCCAATGTACCACTGCTAGGCTAACTCAAAAATAATATTGAACATGATCCATCTATGGATCATGTTCAATTTAACTAAAAACCTCAATACCGCGCAACAAAGCTGGAATGTCAAAAATTAACGAAACTCTCCCATCTCCTAGCAAGGTTGCTCCGATAAAGCCATCAGGGTTACCCAAATAATGTCCTAATGGTTTTACAACGACCTCTTGTTCTCCGCAAAACCGATCAACAACTAAACCCGCCGTCCGTGCTCCTGATGCTACTAAGACTATTGAAATATAGGAGGAAGGAGTAGTCACAGTTACCTCGGCCTCAGAGGAGTGTTCACACCACTGTCTCATATTGATTAGCGGTATCGTTCTACCGCGCAATACTATAGCCCAACGACTCCCATATTGAAAAATATCGTCTTGACGTAGCCGCAAGGTTTCTAGGACGTTACCCAAGGGAATAGTATAAGGATGCGATCCTACCTCAAATAATAAAGCTCGAATGACAGCAAGGGTAAGTGGTAAGGTTATTCTCGTTAAGGTGCCTAATCCGACAACACTTTCTAATTCAACCCGCCCATGCATTTTCTCCACGGCATGCCTAACAACGTCCATCCCCACTCCACGTCCAGAAACTTCACTAATTTGGTTACGTGTGGAAAAACCAGATTGAAAAATCCACTGTAAGACATCAGCATCCTTTGCCGCCAGTTCCTCTTGAGTACTCACCCAACCGCGTTCAATACCAATCTCGCGCAAACGCTTCGTGTCTATCCCTTTCCCGTCGTCCTGAACAGAAATGAGAATTTCTCCCCCCATCTGTTCAGTCCTGACTGTAAGTTTACCTTGTCGTGTTTTGCCAGAACTTGCCCTTTCCTTTGGGGACTCTAAACCGTGATCTATGGAATTACGCAAAAGATGAATCAACGGTTCAGAAATATTCTGTATGACCGAACGATCAAGCTCTGTTTCTTCACCTTCTAGAATAAAGTCAACCTCTTTACCTAACTGATGAGCTAAGTCACGCACCATACGCGGAAAACGTGCATAAACTTGAGACATGGGTGACATTCGAAGTTTTAATAATCGTTCTTGTAATTCACTTGAAACTGTAGCGATATGACGCGACACCTCACCGAGAGACTCTGTGATTTCACCTCCGAAGCTATTAGCTAATTCAGTTTCTATTTGGTTTAGCCGAGCACGATCAATCACTAACTCTCCAAGAAGATCCATTAAAGCATCTAACTTATTGACTTCGATCCTCACATAATCATTGGTCTCACTGTTTTTGCTTGCTGTTTTATTTCCCGAATTATCCGTCTCAGAAGTCTTTTTTTCTTTTCCTTCAGATCCCCGCTCGACCATGGTGTTTTTTTTAATCTTCCGGGGCTCAACCCCATTATTTTCCCTAACTTCAGGTTCATTCTGCTCAGGAACAAGCTGGTTTAATTCTGGCGACCATTTTTTTAAAGTGACTTCGGCAATTTCAGATATTTCCATAATTGAGTCGTAAATACCTTGAATTTCATTCTCGCTAGGTAGGGCTACCCAGATCGTTAAATGACCCCTCCATTCTCCCTCCGTCAACGAATCTGTAGCTGGAGAGGTTGCCAGAACTTCTCCCCATTCTTGAGCATTGTTATAGGCTAGATAGGCCCTCACAGCTGGCATCAAACAATCCTCTTCAAGCCTGACGCTTACAGCGCCCACCCACCACCCCTGTTGAAAATAAAGCTTACTTTGTTCTACTATATCCTCTGTTAAGACTATCTCAGGTGAATTTTTAGTTAGATTTATTTTTTCCTCAAAACCAGATCTTACTTTTTCTAAACGTTCGAGTAATTCGGGCGCTGGTTGTAACCTAATTGCCCCAGCAGCCAACTCATCATGCCAAGTTTGAAGTTGATCTAAACAGGCAAAAAGAGCATCAACCAAGGGTAAACTGACTTCAGCTTTTCCATGTCGAACATCGTCCAAAATATCTTCTAAATGATGAGTTAATTCCGCCATGATATCTAAGCCCATCGTGGCTGAGGAACCCTTTAGGGTATGAGCAACTCTAAAAAGACGTTGCAGAACTTCCGAATCAGAATCTAACTGTTCTAAGGATAAGATCGATTGATTAAGGGTGTTTAATTGTTCCTCCACTTCAGAAAGAAATAACCCCATATATTGAGAAGTGTCTAGCGTACTCATTTGTTATTCACACCTCCCCCAGCCAACGTTTGTAGCAGGATATCGAGGTCTAATTTGAGAACTAAGGCATCTTCTAACTGAAATACACCACAGATCAGACCATCCTTTTGAGAATCTCCATCATTAATTCGTTCTAGTCTTTGAGTATCGATTGTAATAACTTGGTCCACCTCATCAACATGTAAACCTACTAACTCTCCAAGATGTCGGATAACTACTACACGTTCAAAGCGATTATCTAATTTTTCACAAGCGCTAAACCCTTTTTGAACCCCATTCAGTTTGTCCCCTAAATTAATAACCGAAACAATCTGCCCTCTTAAGTTCATCAGACCTTCCACAAAACGCGGAGAATGAGGCAATGGAGTTATGTACTTAAGCTTAACAATCTCTTTAACAAGCGCTACTGGGATACCACAATGCCCCTCCCCCACGCGTACCACCACCCATTGTTCTTCCTGTTCCATAATCATCTCCCCTTAGAGCTGGAAGCGGCTTACCGCTTGACGTAAATTCTCGCTCATCACTGCTAAACTTGTGGCTGAGGCGGCCGTTTCTTCAGAAGAAGCTGCAAACTCTTCAGTCACTGCTGCGACAGATTGAACGGCTCCAATGGATTTTGTAGCAAGATCAGCGACCGAAGTGGAAGCGACGGCAATTTGTTCAACCATGTTGACTGTTTCTCTCACCAAATTAACAATATCTCCAAAAACTTCTCCAGCTTGGGCAGAGCTTTTGGCTCCTGCTTGACTGGCCTCGACTGCCTTATTGGTTTCTCTCTGAATCCCAGCAATTAGTTTACTTATCTCTTTGGTCGCTTTACCAGAACGTTCCGCTAATTTTCGTATCTCATCGGCGACAACTGCAAATCCTTTGCCATGTTCTCCCGCCCGAGCCGCCTCGATTGCCGCATTTAAGGCCAAGAGATTGGTTTGTTCGGCGATATCATCGATGACATTGACAATATCACCAATTTGTTCCGATCGCGCCCCCAATTCTTGTATACTCGCTTGCACATTATGCATGCCTGTAACCGATGCCATAACTACATGTTGTCCTTGTTCACCATTAGTCAAAGTTTTTTCAGAGTATTCAGCAGCTTGCTCAGCGTTGGCTGCCATTTCCTCAGCTGCAGCAGCCATTTCGGAGATCCGTTCCGTAATGGCTTGAGTCTCTTTAGCTTGGAGCTGAGCCCCTGCCGCTGCTTGTTCTGTGCCTGTCGAGATCTCCTCGGTCGCAGCCGCCACATCAGCAGCCTGTTCTAAGACTTGTCCTATCACTTGACGTAAAGAATCCACCATCTGAGCTATGGCACCTGCTAATACCCCAATTTCATCTTGATTGCTCACCCTAGGTAGGTCTATTCCTAGATTACCTTCCGCTACCGCCTGAGTAACTCGGGTTACCGCAATTAATGGCTTACTAATGTGTCGGGCTAACCATAAGGCAATAACTACTCCGATTAGGATGGAGAAGATTAAAACTCCAACTATCAGAAAGACAATCTGAGAATGAGTAGTCTGTGCAAGAGCAACATCCTTGGCACTGGCTCTTTTCAGATAATCTTGCAATGCTTGGAGATCTACCAAGCATTGGTTGAAACTCTCTTTGCTTTTATCAGTAACCAATAACCCGATTTCTTCACCCTTCCCTGTCTGAATTGCTTTCCAAATTTGATCTGTGTCTGTTGCGGCAGCAACATTGGATTTTTTAAAGACATTTACCAAATTGTGGTGTTCATCAGTTGTTACGTATGTCTCATAATGCGTAATGTTCTTCTCCAACTCCGCTTTATATTTGTTATACTCATTCAAATTATTTCCGACTGTCTTAGCATCGCCGCGACCAAGGTAGCCAGCTAATAAATAGCGTCGAATGTCCTCCATATTTTGTACCAAGTCAGTGATTGTATTTGCCATTCCCAGCCTTTTTCCACCTAAATTCTCAACACTTGCAAACACCTTGGTCACCCCATAATAGCCAGTATATCCGATGACTATAGTCAATACTAACAATGCCGAAAATCCCATTAATAACTTAGTGCGAATACCTCGTTTCACCTGCATTCTAGAAGCTGTTTTCTTGTCTTTTTCTCCTGCTAAACCTGAGTTATTTTGATTTTTTACACTCATTTTTTTCATCCTTTCAAATTAAGTTCTATTTAGCACAGTAACTTAGTACCTATCATATTATAAAAGCACCTCAATTAATATTAATTGATTAGCTTATCTGTCTAGGGAGGAAAAAGTATGTGTGGTATTGTTGGTTGGATAGACTGGGAGCGGAATCTGCTTACCCAGAAACAAGTCTTGAAAAAAATGACTCAAACCCTAACCGCTCGAGGTCCGGATGCTGAAGGGTACTGGGATTCCTCTGAAGTCAGTTTTGGTCACCGCCGCCTCATTGTTGTTGATCCCTCCGGGGGAACCCAGCCGATGATCCGTTTGAGAGGTGAACATTCTTACGTACTTATCTACAACGGTGAATTATATAATACCCCTGAACTTCGGCGGGAACTTGCTGGTCGTGGTTATCATTTCGAGGGTCATTCAGATACAGAAGTCTTACTGTTATCTTATTTAGAATGGGGTCAAGCTTGTGTCGAACGTTTGAATGGCATTTTCGCCTTCGGCATCTGGGACAGTTACGAAAAACAACTCTTCGTTGCCCGTGATCGCTTAGGTGTTAAGCCACTTTTCTACACCGAGCAAGCCAGTTCCCTGCTCTTTGCCTCAGAACTGAAGGCCCTGCTGGCTCATCCTGAAATTCAACCTATTGTTGACATTCAAGGTCTTTCTGAACTATTTATGATTGGACCAGCCCGCACTCCTGGGCATGGCATATACTCTGACATCAAGGAACTCCGAGCAGGTTATTTTCTGATCTATTCGGCACACGGCTTAAAAGTACAGCCTTATTGGACTCTACCCAACCACACCCATCTAGACGACCTCGCAACTACAACGGCTAAAGTTCGCGAACTTTTCTTGGATTCTGTCAAACGCCAGATGGTCTCAGATGTTCCTCTAGGAACATTACTCTCCGGTGGCTTAGACTCCAGTGCCATAACAGCAATAGCTGCTGAAAGTAATTTACTCAATGGGCTAGGAGCACTAGAAACTTTTTCCGTAGATTATGTGGATAACGAGAAATATTTCCATACCAATAGTTTTCAACCCAATGCCGATAACCCCTGGATCAAAAGGGTTTCCGATTTTTTCAAAACTAGCCATCATTACATAACTTTTGATACTCCCGAGTTGGTTGATGCCTTATTCCTAGCTGCTCAGGCTCGTGATCTTCCAGGAATGGCTGATATCGATTCTTCTTTGTTACTCTTTGCACGAGAGATCAAAAAAGACATCACTGTTGGACTCTCTGGGGAATGTGCCGACGAGATTTTCGGAGGTTACCCTTGGTTCCATCGCTCAGAAACCCTCCAAGCTACGACCTTCCCTTGGGCCATGAATCCAGAAAACAGGTTACACATCCTTTCTCCTGAGCTTCTAAATAGACTAAAGCCAGGAGAATATCTTGCTGCCCGGTATGCAGAAGCTCTAGCTGAAATCCCCCAACGCGAGGAATTTCAAACAAAACAGCAAGCGTCCCTTAATGCTGAGCATGACCTATTAGAAGCTAGAATTCGAGAAATTTCTTATTTGACCTTAACCCGTTTTATGCCAACCTTACTTGATCGTAAAGATAGAATGACCATGGCCTCAGGTCTTGAAGTGCGTGTTCCCTTTTGTGACCATCGTTTAGTGGAATACGTTTGGAATATTCCGTGGAATATCCGGGCCTATGAAGGAAGAGAAAAAGGGCTGTTACGTAAAGCACTCGTGGGAATTCTTCCTGATGACGTCCTTTGGCGGTTAAAAAGTCCCTACCCCAAAACTCATAATCCCAGTTATCTAAAAGCGGTTCGATCTATGCTCAGCGAAATCATTGAAAACCACAATTCCCCTCTACTTCCACTGATCGATATCCCCACAATTAAAGGATTAATAGAGATTTCCGATACCCTACCTTCAGGACGCCCCTGGTTCGGTCAACTCATGGATACCCCTCAACTTTTTGCCTACTTGATCCAAATCAATTTTTGGCTAAGGGAAAACAAAGTCATCCTTAGATAGACGTCAATGGTTCTCCAGTTTGCAATAATTCGATAATCACTGCATCTGTTTCTTCGCCAATAACTTGCTTCAAAACATATTCAACCCCTATGCTTTGAACGGTTGCTGTATTTACTTTTAGATCTTCGAGATTAAAGTCTTGCAACATTGGGTTTGGGTTCGCATTATCCATCAAATTCAATTCTTCACCTGAGCTATCTTCTGTCGACAATGAAACTTCATTAAGCATTCTATGACTAGTATTAGTCTTATTCAGAGCATTTAAAATTGCTTCATCTTCCTCCACACCAATGATATTGTATAATAAATGTTCCCAAGGAGCCTGATTATTATTTGACGAAGAGTTTTCTTGGACAGCCAATTCATTTAAACTGTCCTGAATAAACTCCTCCTCAGAAGATTTACTCATTGCTAAACTATTATTTCTTAGATTTTCAATCAAATGCGAGGCACCTTCAGAATAAAAGCAATCCGGACTCAAACCTGCTACTAAAGTACACCTTAAAGCCCCTTTAATAAAGGCGCTACGTTTTTCAGGCTCAATTAGTTGTAGAGCACCCCACAAATCAGAGTCTTCTTCATTAAATTCAAGAGAAATAAAGGCTTGACTATAATTCATGAAGGTATATTCGCCTTCTTTGTAATGTTATTAACCATATTGGCAGCCATAATACGAAATCCTGTGGCATTTCCGAATTGCGGATTATCCACCAAGATTTTATTATCCAGCGTAAGATCCTCAAAGACCATTTCTCCAACCTTACCCGCCACCAAAACTGTGTGTATTTTACCCAGCATAGGCTTCAGCGCCTTTTTTACCTCCCTTGATATATCTGTACCAAGCTGGTTGAGCATAGCTTTCATAATAGGATTAAGATTAATAGCACCATTATTCCAGGGGTAAAGCCCGTTGTTCACCCTAAAAATCTTATCTAATTCCTTATCATCGGTTTCAATCGGATTATCATGAGCACTAGTTATTTCCTTTAATTTTTCGGCCACTCCAGTATACGCCCACTTTAAACCCTTTTCTAAACTAAAGGAATTAGGAGGATCAAGCATTACTCCATCATAAAATGTGGCAATATCAGTTGTTCGAAAACCAGGATCAATTACAACTACGTACCCGCTAAACAACTTCGGACTTGTTGGAAACCCATATTCATTCAGTGTTTCTTTAATATACACTCCATAACTTTGGGGTAAAACCCTCGACCTTAAGATTGTCAAACTACGGGTTTGACCCTCGAAAGGACCAGAACGAAAAGTCACCGAAAAAGAACCTTTTAATTCAGTTTCATATTTATTTTTTAAGGAGGCATAGTATTTTACAGGTACCCCTGTACCCAGATAGACATTAACTTTGGGACTTTGTTGGGCTAAAGCTAAGGCAACAATTAATAAAGCGGTTGCTTCTTCATCCGTTGATTTATCTTCATCCCAGCAATAATGGGCTTCATTCGGATTAAGACTTTCAGCCAAACTCCCCATAAAATAATGTCGTTCTACACCTGACGCATTATTCTTAACAATAACATCTAAGGAGGCAATTTGATTCTCTAAGTTTGAACCCCTATTGAGAGGTATGTTCCCTAAAGTAGAGAAAATACGTTCATTCCCTTTGCAGATGACTGCCGGAAATAATACTTTAGTATCCCCCACGTCCAATTTTATTGCTCCAAATCCCGGATCTCCCCCAGCAATAAGTATATCACTTTCAAACACTTTTGTTCCTCCTTCATGTTCTTCCTCATTCTATCAAGCTATCTTAAATTTGGTTTTTCTTCTGAAAGTTAACTTTAAACATTCCACAAAAATAGTAATTCTCCTGCCTTCAGGTTAATTTAGTTAAGCCCTTTCAAGGCTTGAGTTGTCTTTTAATATATCCGAACGATCAGATTTTAAAACTTTAGCTTAATCTAAGTTCTTTTTAAACTTCTTGGCTGCTATTGCCAGTAAAATGATTGCAAACGCACATAAAGCTAAAGTATCCTGCCAAAGGAATTCTAGCCCGATCCCTTTTAGAAAAATCCCCCGGACAATTTCCAAAAAGTAAGTCAGGGGTAATAACCCGCCAAGGAATTGCAATACTTTTGGCATGGTCTCTCGCGGAAAAATAAAACCAGATAACAAAATAGATGGCAAAATCAGGATAAACGTCATCTGCATTGCCTGTAACTGGGTTCCCGACACTATGGAAATCAAGAGACCAATAGCCAATATTGTAAACAAAAATAGCACAGAAAGTAGCACAAGAAGGCTCAAGCTCCCTTTAGGAGGGACACCAAACCAGAAAATACCGATAGTTAGTATCAAAGATAAGGATACGAAACCAATTAAGACAAACGGAAGGAGTTTACCAAGCAGTAACTCCAGAGAACGAATTGGCGAGACAACTAATTGCTCCATCGTCCCTCGTTCTTTTTCTCGCACTATAGAAAACGCGGTTAACATGGCGATCACATTTTGTAAGATAAGCCCAATTAGCGCTGGAATGTTAAACACTGTTGACTTCATATCAGGATTGTACCAGACCCTTGTTTCTATATTGATCGGTAAGTTGGAAAGACTATTTATTCCCCGATCGAGCAGGCGATCACTTTGGAGCTGTAATGCTTTATTTAATCCCAAAGTTTGAACAGCTGACATCGCCGCCCGAGCCACTGTGGGATCAGAACCATCGACAAGCACTTGTATAGACGCCGACTCAGCACCTTGCACTCGTTTCCCATAATCCGAAGGAATAATAATCGCGACCCGAGCTTTACCACTATCCAACACTTCTTCTACTTGTTTATAGCCCTGAACAAATAGAGAAGGGTTCAAATAAATAGTATTACGAAAGGACTCTATTATCTCACGACTATCACTACTTTGAGACTGATCCCAAACGACAGTAGGCAGATGGTCAACATCTGTATTTACCGCATAACCGAAGAGGAGCAGAAGCATGACTGGCATTGCAATCGCCATGATGAGACTAGGTCTATCTCGTCTAATCTGGATGAATTCCTTGCGGAGAATCGCCATGAACCTAATCCAACTAAACTTCATTATTATCCCTGCCCCCTTTTCTCTAACTTCTGATTACGGGGGTCTTCAGTGGCTTCATGTTCAACATAATAAATAAAAAGATCGTCAAGGTTAGCTTTATTTTCCCTTTCTTTCATCTCTGCGGGTGTTCCAAACGCAATTAATCTGCCGTAAAAAACAAACCCTAGGAAATCACAACTCTCTGCTTCATCCATGTAGTGTGTACTAACTAAAATGGTCATCCCTTCTCTTGACAGTTGACAAATAATATCCCAGAAAATACGACGTGAAACTGGATCTACACCAGCTGTAGGCTCATCTAAAACGAGCAGACGCGGATTATGTATCAAGGAACAAGCTAACGCCACCCGTTGTTTCCAGCCCCCTGAAAGGGATTTTACCATTTGTTTTAGTCGATCCTCTAAACCTATACGTCCAATGACTCGCAGTTTTTGCTCTCTTGCGGCTGTTCCTTTAAGACCATACACACCAGCGTAGAAATTAAGATTCTCTGCCACCGTCATATCCTCATAAAGACTAAACTTTTGAGACATGTAGCCGATACGTTGTTTAATTTCTTCAGACTGTTCTTTAACATTAAAGCCCAGAACGGTTGCGGTTCCCTCCGTAGGGATTAAAACCCCACACAGCAGGCGAATGATTGTAGTCTTTCCCGCACCATTAGGCCCTACAAATCCCATAATTGATCCTTCCGGTAGTTGAAAAGTCACATCCTGAACGGCAGTATAATTTCCAAAATGCTTCTCCAAATCCAAGCAATCTATCGCACACTTCATAATTCTATCCCTCACTGAAATGTTACATCGGCAGGCATTCCTGCTTTTAATAAGTCTTTCCCTTCAGTAATCCTAATCTTAACCGCAAATACCATCGAGGTACGCTCTTCTTTGGTCTGCACATTTTTAGGAGTAAACTCTGCCCTATCTGAGACATATTGAACCTCACCTTTAAAGGATTTATTAGGGTAAGCGTCAACGATGACCAACGCAGAACCACCAATTATAATAGAACCTAATTTAGCTTCAGGTACATATACTTTAACCGATAAATCGTCGGCATCTATTAAAGTTACAACCCTAGCACCAGAATTCACTACCTGACCAAGTTCAACATGCTTATAAAATACTCGACCATTACTGGGACTTTTGATTTCTAGCTTATCTATAGCAATTTCGGCAGCTTTGACCGCTTGTCTTGCAATTTCTAAAGCCAACTTTTGTGTTTGGATCGTTGGCAAGGTATACCCAGCTAATGCAAGATCTAGGCTAGCCCGAGCAACCTCAATTTGATCTTTGGCACTAGCATATTGGACTTTGAGATTGTCGAGTTTATTTTTCTCGTCATTCACTTCTTTTTCACCAATGGCTCCAGCCGCATATAATTGATTATCATCAGCAAGAATTTTTTCTTCATATTCTATATTCTTAGCAAAGCCTTCTGCATTTACCCTTGTTTGAGCTAATAAGGCTTGGAGGCGATGAACTTCCTCCGCTCGTGTTCCACTTAACACATCCGTCAGTTTAGCCTCTGCTTGTTGGACTTGACTATTGGCAGTTTCCAGAGCAATACGGGCTGACTGGTTGTCGATTCGTGCAATAACTTGGTCAGTTTTTATATCCTGCCCTTCGTAAACAAAAAGCGCGGTAATTTTTCCACCTTGTTCTGGCTGCACGGGAAGCAGGGTAGCCTCAATCGTTCCTGAATAATCTAGATTTTGCTTAACTCCCGAGAAATTAACTCCCCAAAAATTATACCGAACGCCTAACCCTATAAAACCAACAACAACTATCGCAAGCCTGACTAATGCTATAACTTTTTTATTCATTATTTCTCCCCCTCAGTTAACACTGATTTATAGGTAGCAAGTCGTTATTCCAACTTAACTATACTCTACTATGGTTAATCCTTTTGAGCAAACCTTATCGCATTTTCCAACTAGAGTGTTGGACTTAATAAATGGCTTATAAAGTAACAGAAATAACTTCTTAATTAGTTTACCTTACTATTACAAGATGTTATAATATAGTATTGTAAAAATTTATATTTAAAAGGAAAGATTAAGAAATGATTAGTACAAGTGGATTAACGTTAAGATTCGGCAAAAGGGCATTATTTGAAGATGTTAATGTGAAATTCGTGCCTGGAAACTGTTACGGATTAATCGGGGCCAATGGCTCAGGGAAGTCTACCTTTTTAAAAATACTTTCTGGAGAAATTGATTCTTCTAGCGGTGAAGTAAGCATAACGCCTGGTGAGCGAATTGCAGTCTTAAAACAGGATCATTTTGAATTTGAAGAGCACGAAGTGCTGAAAACCGTAATGATGGGTCACTTCAGACTATTTGAGATTATGGAAGAAAAGGATGTCTTATATGCCAAACCGGATTTCAATGAGCACGACGGAATAAGAGCCTCCGAACTCGAGGGGGAATTTGCTGAACTCAATGGGTGGCAAGCTGAGGCTGAAGCCTCCGAGTTATTGATGGGTTTAGGTATCGATAAGGAGCTTCAAAGTAAAAAAATGCAGGAACTCGATGGTAACCAAAAGGTTCGAGTACTTTTAGCCCAGGCACTGTTTGGCAATCCAAATATCCTATTATTAGATGAACCTACTAACCATCTTGACCTACAATCGATCACCTGGCTGGAAAATTTTCTTTATAGTTTTGAAAGTACAGTCATCGTCGTTTCCCATGATCGGCATTTTTTAAATAAAGTGTGTACCCACATTGCTGATATCGATTTTGGAAAAATCCAATTATATGTTGGCAACTATGACTTTTGGTATGAATCCAGCCAATTAGCCCTGAAGATAATGCGAGATTCCAATCGAAAAAAAGAAGATAAGATTGCGGATCTGCAAAGGTTTATTCAGCGTTTCAGTTCCAACGCCTCTAAGGCCAAGCAAGCGACCTCTCGCAAGAAACAACTCGATAAATTAACGCTTGATGATATTAAACCATCCTCACGCAAATATCCTTATATAGCCTTTAATTCCGAAAGGAAAGCCGGCGACAATCTCTTGAGCGTTGATAACTTAAGCATGAGTATAGCAGGCGAGAATTTTTTTGACAAGCTAACGTTCACAGTTAATAAAGGTGATAAGATTGCCTTAGTTGGCCCCAACGGCATTACCAAGACTACCCTATTAAAGATTTTAATGGGGGAACTCCTACCAGACGATGGGGAGTTTAATTGGGGCATTACAACTTCGCAAGCCTATTTTCCGAAAGATAACTACGGCTTCTTTGATGTTGACCTAAATCTAGTCGACTGGCTCAGGCAGTACTCGAAAGATCCCGACGAATCCTTCGTAAGAGGTTTTTTAGGCAGAATGCTTTTTTCAGGCGAGGAATCATTAAAATCGGCTAAAGTTCTTTCTGGTGGAGAAAAGGTGCGGTGCATGCTTTCTAAAATGATGCTTAGCGGCGCGAACGTACTGTTGTTGGACGAGCCTACCAATCACCTGGATTTAGAGTCTATCACAGCTTTAAATAATGGTTTAATTAACTTCGACGGAACGATACTTTTGGTATCCCAGGATCACCAGTTTGTTCAAACCATTGCCAACCGAATTATTGAAATCACGCCTAAGGGCTTTGTAGACAGGCAAATGTCTTACGATGAATATTTAGAGAATGAAAATGTAAAAATTCTATTAGAAGACTTATATAATGCATAATGCAATTCATAATTGATAAATGCTTAATGATCGCAAGACCTGTTCGCTTATCACAGTTTGCAATCAAAGGAAGTGAGCGTTTGGGGAATTTCACACTTGTAACCGGAGGTGCTCGGAGTGGCAAAAGCCGATTTGCCGAGTTATTAGCTACCTACTCCGGACTCCCTGTAACTTACATTGCCACTGCTCAAATCAGGGATCAGGAAATGGCTGATCGTGTTGAAAAGCATCGACAAAGTCGGCCTCCAGAGTGGAACCTGATTGAAGAACCTTACCAAATTAAAGAGACACTGCTTAGTCTTAAAGAGACTCCCTGTTTGATTCTCTTGGATTGTGTTACGCTCTGGCTTTCCAACCTACTGCTTGCCAGTTCAAATCCCGAAGAAGCTGCGATTTTAACCGAAGTTCAAGAAGTAGCCCAAATAGCAGCCCAAATAACTCCAAAAGTAATCTTCGTCACGAATGAAGTAGGAGAAGGGATTGTTCCGAACAACCCCTTAGCAAGAGCGTACCGTGATTTAGCTGGACGAGCCAATCAGCTTTTAGCTGAAGCAGCGAGCGCAGTATACTTTGTTGTAGCCGGATATCCCCTAGAGATTAAGCGGCAAGGGCAACAATTGTTGGACACCTTACGTTCAACATAGTAAAAAAGATAGACAATAATAAAAGGCTCTCGATTTATCACCAACAAATCGAGAGCCTTTTATTATCCTAAACCTACAGGGATTAATTGCCTTCTAAATTCTAAGTTCCAAGCACCCGTTAGCAGCCCGTAAATCACTGTTGCTTAGAGAGTCATTTAGCGGAATTTGCGTGAGCGAGTACAGATGAAAAGGCTTTAAGCACGACAAGGAACTAGTCAATGGTTGGCAAAGTTGCATACATTAATGCAGAAACACCCTGATGTTTTGGCACATTAGTCTCCAGTGACGATAGTATCCAGAGGAGAGTATCGCTGAATTCGCTAACCCAATACGAACACTACCGACGTAGGATGACTAATGCCACAAGGCAAACTGGAGATATAGACAAATGCCTCGTGGATATTAGCCTTAGCGTCAAACGAGTAGCAAATGCAGTGCATGCGAACACGTTAGTGTCCTGTGGACACTAACGTCCGAAGGCGCCATAGTGATTTACTTTACTCATTCCAATTGTCTTTCCGAACGACTAAAACCACTCCATCATCATGCATGGTTCCATCACTTAGACGCCGTGCCTCTGCAGCAATCAGATCTGCTAATTCTTGAGCTTGTTTAACCACAAGATCTTCCAAGAAGATTCCCAACCAATCTGTTCCATCTTTTAAAACATCCTGGATCCCATCTGTCACTTGTATTAAATAATCACCGATCTGCATTTTAGCATCAAGTACTGGAACCTCAATCTGATTTAAGATGCCTACTGGGAGACTTGATACACTCAAAACCTCTATCTTATCAGCATGTTTAATATAGGTTGGGGAGGCACCAACTTTGATCAGCCGCACCTCCTCTGACTCTAAGTCAACAACCGTCATATCAACGGTTACAAAACTCTCCTCAGGAGAACGCAGAACGAGTATCGAATTAAGCGCCTGAACTGCACCTTCTGGTTCAAAACCAGTGTTTAAGAGTTGCTCTAAATGGGTCAAGGCCATGGCACTCATTTTAGCCGCGGCTTCACCCGCACCCATTCCGTCACAGATTACAAAAGCATGCCGAGTCGGGGCAAAGGCCAAAGAAGCATAATTATCTCCACTTATGCCATTTCCACTTTTAGTAAACATGGCAACCCCTACATCCAAAAAATGTCGCCGCCGTCGAGCAAGGCCTGTAGGCAAAGCGCTTTCCCAATTATGACGACCATGTAGTTCCTTCGCAAAATGACCGATGACTTGTGATACATTCTGAAACTGTAAAGATAATGTTTTTTGATTTAGAGCCAGTCTCCTCCGCCAGACTTCTTTGTTTCTTTCTTGTTCCATGAGAAATTGGATCCCTAATAACATTTCTTTTATACGACCACAGTGTCGTTTCCACTCAACAGAAAGATCTTGAGCCTCTACTTTTCCTTTATTCTCCATCAGTACAAAAATATCAAAAATATAGTGATAAGTTTTATAAAACTCCCGTTCCCAACAAACCCCAATGGTCGGACATGCTTTACAAACTCGCTCAACCAAGACATTCATCAACTCTGGTATTTCTGGTTTTCCCTCAAAGGCCTCAGCCTCAGCTGCCTGGTAGCTTAGGGCGATCTGATCGATTACTTCGGCTAGAGCCTTTACTTTAGTAACAGTAGCCTCAACCTCCGGCAGAGGCTTTGGTTTAAGAAAGTTTGTGCTAGGTTTCCCACTCGGCCAGATGAAAAATATCAATATTCCTAAAGCAGAGGAAACCAACTGTGAAAATTCTACGTCCGATCTTAAAAAGAAGGTAAGCATAAGTGTGACCGCCGTAAATGCCGTACCCATACCTAATTTCCCAAACCGTTGGAAGGCTCCAGTACAAAAACCCGCTAACCCAAAGATCCCTGCATCCATCAGGTTTTGAACGTTAAAGGTTAATTGAGGAAGAAATCCCAGTAAGGCCCCTACCCCAGCCGCTGTACCAGCGCCAAAACGTTCTGACACCAAAAGAATAAAAAAGCTTAGAACAACCACAGGGAAGTTAAATTCTGCCAGATGTACACCCTGAATACCACTCAAAACCCCTATCAAGATTAATAGCCAGGCTATACCTTGTTCTTGTGTGAACTCTCCTCGCCATAAAGCAGCTTGGTGTAATAAGGCAAACCAATAAATCACCGCGAACCCACCCGCCATTATTCCATAAAGGCTCACTGTAAGTATGTTATAGGAACCTGATTGGGCAGATTCTATAGCCAGAGTGGCTACAAGGATCACAATTACACCTGTAAAGAACGCCAAATATATCCCTTCCCATTTTCGTTTGCGCATTGGTGGAAGGGCTACCCCCAATGTGCCAAGGACTAAGATAACTTGTAAAATTGGTAATAACTGAGTAAAGGAGAGCGAAATTGTTCCCAGCAAGATTCCCAATAAGCCTAGCGGCAACCCCCTTCCTCCCCTTAAAATTAGAGCTGCACCAAATGCCACACCAAATGGATGGATACCGAGAACACTCCCACGTGCTAATAATCCCCCTAAAATAAAAGGAAGTAATACTTTTTCTAAAGAGTACCTGCCCTCACGCAATCCATGATCAAGTTTGAGAGTTGCCCAATCAGCCATAACGTCACCTCTTACCATTTTATGACAACATTATACCCCGAACGAAGTGTAAAGCCTGTCAGTAACTGTCATAAATCATGAACAACTTTCGACTATATTCTATTTTAAATAAAATAACTTAGAAATTAAGTATTAAGACACCCCCATTCGCCCGCATCCGTTTAAATTAGTGAAAAAACGCTGATCACACCTGAAAGTGAACATATAAAAAACCGCCCTCTCGGGCGGTTGCTTACACGATTATTAATACCGGCCAGATCCTCTGCCACCTCGTTTAGATTCAGTGGCCTTACGATATTCTAACTGGCGTTCATCGCTGTCTTTGATAAATTTACTAAGTTTATCCTCGAAAGAGACTGCAGTCGGCCGCCGTTCGCGACTGACCCGAACACTCGGATTAGCTTGCTTAATAGATAAACCAATTTTACCCTTTTCGTCAACGTGTATGACTTTAACTTTCACGTTATCTTGTTCTTTAAGGTAATCCCTAACATCCTTAACATAGGCATCCGCAACTTCGGATATATGAACTAACCCAGTCATTTTATCTGGTAATTCAATAAAAGCTCCGAAGTTTGTTATCCCAGTTACTATTCCCTCAATAATGCTGCCAACCGCAATGGCCATACGAAGCAAACTCCTCCTCGTGATTTATAACTATACACAATTATATTATATCCAGTCAACGAGAAGTCTGTCAAGATTGCTGTATTATTAAATTACCTTTTTGGCGCAATTATAATTTCGCCATGTTTTACTAAGCCAAGTTGTTCTCGAGCTAGTTGTTCAATATAACTCGGGGTATTTAACTGGACAATTTCGTTTTCATAACGTTTCTGTTGCTCAATCAAATCAATTTTTTTTTGATTGAGTACAGCTAATTGTTTTTTCACACTTTCGTGAAGAGTCCACAAATGAACCGCTGAACTCCCTATGACGGCTAAGAAAAAGCAGAGGATCAAGCAATGACCTAGTCGAAATTTTTGTTTCCGACGCTGTTGGATCCGATTAATTTTCGGTGTCCTCTTCACTCCAAACCTCTCCTTCTAAGCCAATTTCCTCACCAGGGATAATGCAGATTATTTCATACTTTTTGCTTTTAGCCCGTGCCAACAGTGTTGCCACCGAACTAGGACTTATATTTAAACGTTTGGCTATTTGTTCAAGGGATCGTCCAGTTTCTTTGAGAACGACAGCTTGGCGCTCCCTAAAACTCAATCTCTCCAAGCCCTTTATCTCGAAATGCACCGCAACTCACCCTCTTATCGATTTTCGATATTCGTAGATTATGGTTCGAAGATTTAATATTTAAATAATACGCAAATATCGAATATCGAGTTACGCACATCTTGTGGATAAACTGTGGACAAAATAACTACGAATCATTTACAAATCTTTTACATTTATATTATAACGATACTTCATTAGGTAATCAATCCCCCCTTGAGAATAATTACACATTTCTTCGTGGTGGAAAAAATCTTTTCAACCCTTTAATTACGCCTTCCTTTACTCGACATAATTGGGGACTAAGTAACCCTTCACTCATACGGTATAACAAGAGCCCCGCCCAACGCAGGATTACATAGAGTGGATGCATCAGCAAAATTAAACCCCGATAAGGTAAGCGCAGTAAATAAAACAATCCCTCTATCACCGAGTGTATAAGCTCGTAAAACTTAAATAAAATTTCCAAGACGATAATGCTTATAAAACGCAAATAAATAAATAGACCTAATAAGCTCCCCCACAGCATGTAGAAGCGAAAAGCCAACACGTTGGCTTTATCAAAAAAACAGAATAGAAGGACAAGTGCCGCCAAGGAAAAGAAGATATCCCCAACGAATGTCCTCCGAGATCCCCATTTATTCCAACGCCGAAAAGAGCGATAAACATCAAAGAAAAATCCTACTGTGCTTCCTGCTAACACGATCCAGAAAAGTGTTACGAATTCAGAGATAGTTCTCCCTCCTAACGGAAAATTCTGCCCCAAATATTTTGTTTAGTCCCATTATTAGCTTGACGCGGATAATTCATAACATCAATTCGACCTTCAATTTCCACAACTCCTGACCCCAAGTCAAGTTGCTTAATCCCTAGCTGATCACCCTTGACGCTAAGTGTACCGTTCCCTGTATCCAATACTATTTCTTTAGGATCAAACGATTGAACCTTTCGCACACCGGTTAACGAGAGCTTTTCCCGATCCTCCATAACTAGCTTATATCCTTTTCCCAAAGCCTTATCCACTATGTCCATCCCCCTAACACTATTCTTCTTAATCCTTATTCTAAGGGTAAGACATTTAGACATCCTGCTATTTAAAAAGCGGAGCCCTATTCAGGCACCGCTTTTTTCTCATCACGTAGCACTTCGTACATAGATGAAGCTTCATTGGCTCTAACACTCATTAGAATGGCTAAGATTCGCACTTCCAGAAGGTGATAACCAATTTCTATAACGATAGTATCGCCGACCTTTACCTCTGCGGAAGGTTTAGCAATTTTTCCATTAAGAAGAATCTTATGACCTTCACAGATATCTTTTGCCACTGTTCGCCGTTTAATTAAACGCGATACCTTCAAAAACTTATCAATTCTCATACTACACCTTTTTGATCCTTAATTAAAAATCAGGTTCTAAGTGAACCTGATTTTTACCATGACTAACAGCTTATTTTTGAACTGCGTCTTTAAGTGCCTTTCCAGCTTTAAAACCGGGAACTTTGGAGGCTGGAATTGTAATTGGTTCTTTAGTTTGAGGATTTCTTCCCGTGCGTTCTGCACGATCTTTTACTTCAAACGTTCCAAAACCCACAAGTTGCACCTTCTCATTGGCGGCTAACGTTTCTTCGATGGCATCGAATACCGCCTTGACTGCTTTCTCAGCATCTTTCTTGGACATGTCAGCTTTCTCAGCAACGGCGGCGATCAGATCTGCCTTGTTCAAGTTGCTCCCTCCCAATATCACATCATTACGCGTTATATTTCGCGACAAATAGCCAAACTCCTGCTAATTATGGCTACACTATCGTAACTTTACTTTTTTTTCTTCATTTTTAGCTAATTCCCAAAAAATAACCATCTTATCCAGTGAGAGATCCTCTAAATCAACGCCTGAATTCAGAGCTAACTCCTGCATCTTTAAAAAACGTTTCTGAAATTTGCGCACTGTTTCTCGAAGAACCTCCTCAGCATCAAACTCTAAGAACCTGGCCAAATTAACAATTGAAAACAATAAATCGCCTAATTCTTCGCGAACTCCCTCATTTTGTTCTAAAGCACATTCTAACTCTTGCAACTCTTCATGAACCTTACTCCAAGGACCCCTTAGATCTGGCCAATCAAACCCTATCTTGGCTACCTTCCGTTGAGTCTGATCCGCTACCATTAAAGCAGGTAGTCCCCTTGGGCCAGCAAAATATCCTTTTGGCTGAAGATCTTGATTGATTTTCTCTTCCCGTTTAATTTGCTCCCAGGTTTCAATCACCTCACTGGAGTTTGCTGCTTTTCCTTCCCCAAAAACATGCGGATGCCGTCGGATCAACTTGGCGATAATTCCCTGCAGGACATCCTCAATTTGGAAATTTTCGGCCTCAGCGGCCACTTGAGCATGAAAAATAACTTGTAATAATAAGTCTCCCAACTCTTCAGACAAATTATACATATCCTTATTTTCGATTGCTTCAAGCACTTCATAACTTTCTTCAATCAAACAAGGTATAAGTGACTCATGGGTTTGCTCCCGATCCCACGGACAACCCTCCGGAGAACGGAGGATCCGCATAATTTCTTGCAACTTTGTCAAAGAAGCCACCCCTTGATGAGGCGGTATTACGACTGTGGTCAAGTGGTTAAATTTCTGATGATCCAGTTCATGCAAGGGAACTTTTTGCAGGGTTTGCTCTACCGTTCCCAAGGATTGAAGAAGCATTACCTCTAAGTCGGCTGGATAAATGTCCAATAAATCTAATTTAACATCAGAAGCAATCATTTTATTATATATTTGGGGAATGATCAGCCATTCTCGACCAGTTATTCCCGTATTTTTTAAAGCATCATAATTTTTAAGCAGCAGTCCCTCAATTGGATCAAAAGGAACTGCAGCGAAAATTCCATCAAGAAAACTAAGTGCAGGATGAATAATAATTTTATACTGCTCTGAAAGTTTACTATAGATCATGGCGACTGTTTTTTCAGCAACGGATGGGTGCCCAGGAACTGCGTAAACTACCATAGAACCTTGTGCCATTTCCTCCTGTAAACGTACGACAATCTTTTCATAGACCTCTTCAAATGAATTCTCAGAGTCATAAATATTGTCAAAAGCTTCGACAACCAACCCACCAGCGATTAACTCCTGAACGCAAACATGCTTAGCCGTACGCGCAAATACTTTCTGAACACTTTGCAACAATCGGTAATTACCCACAGTCATCTGATCCAGACCACCTGGACCTAACCCAACTACATGAAGACACGAGTTCAACAAATCCACCCCCCAGACAAATCATACGTGATTCCGTTGCAAAAAGCCAGGAAGCACTTTTTTCACAAATTAGCAACAAATGACCCCCACTTGTTAAACGTGGGGGTCATTTGTTTATTGCTCCATTTGCTTAGCCAAGAAGCCTGCTGCAGTTTCTACCAATTTAGTTTCTAACTCACCCATTTTAATATTTGGATCCTTAGTCATTAAGATAACTGCCCCGATAGGATCCCCTTCAGCGATAATAGGTGCGATGACTTCGCTGGTCAGCTTACACATATCCTCTTCCGCATTTTCCGGGCATGTTTTGCAGGCGCTATGTTCTCCAGCCTTGGTAATCATAATAGTCTTTCGCTCTTCCATAGCTTGTTCTGTGGCTGGTCCAACTGGCTTATTTAAATACTCTTTTTTTGAGGCTCCAGAAATCGCAATAATAGTATCCCTATCCGCAATACAGGCTATGTGCCCTGTAGCTTCAAACAATGAATCAGCATACTCCTTGGCAAATTCACCCAATTCACCAATTGGTGAATATTTCTTAAGAATCACTTCTCCTTCCCTATCCACGAAAATTTCCAACGGATCCCCCTCACGTATTCGAAGTGTCCGACGAATTTCCTTCGGAATAACAACACGACCAAGGTCATCAATTCTTCTAACAATCCCAGTTGCTTTCATTAACGCTATTCCCTCCTTGCCGACGCTGCTCTAATTCAATGATAGTATATATCCGGACATAGAAGATTATTCATTATTTTCCAAGAATAAAAAGAAGAACATTCCATTTAGAATGTTCTTCTCTACGATTACTCTCGATGTTCTCTAAAAAATTACTTATTTACCTGGTGCTGGTGCTGGTGCTGGTGCTGCTGGATCGTATCCTGTAGCATACACTATTTTAGCCTTTTTACGCAATTCATCATAATACGTTTGGAAATTTTCATCTTTAGCCTGATTTAAAGCATCCTTTTCCACTTTGTCCTTAATTGTGGCATAGACAGGTACTGAAGCCTGTTTATGATCTTCGACTAAAATAACGTGGTAACCGAAATCAGTTTTAACGGGTTCTGTCGAATAATCTCCAACCTTTTGAGCAAAAGCAGCCTTTTCAAATTCGGGAGCCATCTTACCTTTTGGAAAGTAGCCCAATTCTCCTCCAGAGTCTTTTGCACCCGGTTCAGTTGACTTCTCTTTGGCTAATTGTTCGAAATTACCCCCAGCCTTGAGTTGTACAATAATTTGTTTAGCTTCATCTTCAGTTTTAAGTAAAATATGACGAGCTTTGACCTGTTCCGGTTGGCCGTATTGAGCTTGATTCTTGTCAAAATAAGCTTTAATATCACTATCACTTAATTTGAGTTCGGAAGTTTGCTTAAGATAGAGGGCTAAAAACTTTTGTAATTCGGTCTCAGTCATCCCTTGTTGTTTGAGAACCTCTTGAAATTGGGCATCGGTTCCCATACCTTTCTTAATGCCTTCTTCCTCCGCTTTAACCTTGGGATCATCAGCTTTAAGTCCAAGTTTTTTATCTTCTTGGTTAATAATCTCTGCCTCAAGCATCCGATCGAGAATTTGGTTTTTTAGCTGGGGCAAGTCTTTTTTTCCCTGTTCGGAGGTGAAATCCGCTCCTTGCTTTTCATAAATCTGTTTCGCATCATTCACGCGAACATTGTATTTTTCCAAGCTAATGGACGTGCCATTAACCTTAGCTACCCACTTACCCCCCACCAGAGAGGTACAACCCGTTGTAACCAGCAGCATCATTACAAGTAGCACTGCGACTATCCCCACCCGGGACTTTTTCATTCCTCCACACCCTTTCACTTCATTGAGGTCATTATATCAAGGAGTTGACTGGGAAGCAATCTCATAAAACGTCTTAAGCACTCGAGTCACCGACAACAAAGTTTCTGTTTGTTCGGTCGTTCGCAAGCGCACCTTACACTCCAAATTTCCACTTGCTGTTGTACCAAACGATAAAGGATAGGAACAACTGGAGGCAATAGCCATGAGTTGTTCCCCTCCTAAGCCTGGATCAGAAGCAAAATGCAAGATAACACTTTGTTTTATTTGTTGGATTTGTTGGATTTTCAAAGAACTGGCTAACCACTTAATCCTGATAATTTGAAAAAGCTTCTCCACCTCCTGCGGAGGGGTTCCAAAACGATCTACTAACTCATCGAGCATTTCCCCCATGGCGTCCTCATCTTTGATCATAACCATCCGTTGATAAAGTGTACCCTTAGTTTGCCGATCAGTGATATACTCATCAGGCAAAAAGGCATCAATCTGTAATTCGATACTCGGTTCAATAACCACCTCGACAATTTCACCACGTAATTCTTGGACTGCTTCCTTGAGCATTTGACAATACAAATCAAAGCCTACTGCAGCAAGTTGTCCATGTTGTTGTGCACCAATCAGATTTCCAGCTCCACGAATTTCCAAGTCCCGCATAGCAATTTTAAAGCCTGAGCCAAACTCTGTAAAATCCCTAATAGCTCCTAAACGTTTTTCGGCTACTTCAGTCAATATTTTTTGGGGCTTGTATAAGAAATAAGCAAAAGCTTTACGATTAGAGCGACCAACACGTCCCCTTAACTGATAGAGTTGGGCAAGTCCTAAACGATCAGCTTCATCAAGGATCAGAGTATTGACATTTGACATATCCAGACCAGTTTCAATAATTGTAGTACAAACTAAGATGTCCCTCTCCTGCTCTAAAAAGGCTAACATTTCTTTTTCCAGAGCACCTTCACTCATTTGACCATGTGCAGTTCCACAACGAGCCTCTGGAACGAGTTGATTAAGAAAGCGAACGACTTGTTCCATATCCTCAACCCGATTATGGACATAGAAAACTTGGCCGCCTCGCTGAATCTCTCTCCTCACGGCATCTCGTACAAGGTCTGGACTGAACTCCATGACATAAGTTTGCACAGGATAACGATCCTCCGGAGGCGTCTCAATTACACTCATATCCCTTAGTCCAACCAAGGACATATGCAGGGTCCGTGGAATAGGGGTCGCTGTTAAAGTCAAAACATCAACATTTGTTTTAAGCTCTTTGAGTTTTTCTTTGTGGGCCACGCCAAATCGTTGCTCCTCATCAATCACCAAAAGACCTAAGTCTTTAAATTTAATTCCTTCTGAGACCAAGCGATGTGTTCCAACAACAATATCAATCTTCCCTTCCTTAAGCCCAGCGATAATCGCTTTTCGCTCCTTGGTTGATCGAAATCGACTTAGCATTTCGATCACAATAGGGTAACCGTTAAATCTTTCTCGAAAGGTATTAAAATGTTGTTGGGCTAGGATTGTCGTAGGGACCAAAATAGCAACTTGCTTACTATCCATGACTGATTTGAAAGCAGCTCGTAAGGCAACTTCTGTTTTACCATAACCGACGTCTCCGCATAATAAACGATCCATCGGTCGAGAGCGCATCATGTCCGCTTTGACTTCCTCGATACTTTGTCGTTGATCTGGAGTTTCCTCATACGGGAACTTTTCTTCAAATTCAGTTTGCCAAACATTATCCTGCGAAAACGCGAAGCCTTTGCTTTCTTCCCGCAAGGCATATAATTTGACTAGGTCAATAGCCATTTCTTTGACCGCGCTTTTAGCTTTACTTTTAACTTTATGCCATTCATTACCACCTAATTTATATAGTTTAGGCGAAGTCTCTGCCTCACTGCCTAGATATTTTTGCAGCAGATGGAGTTGATCGATTGGCACATAAAGTCGGTCTGTTCCGGCATAATGAAGAGCAAAATAGTCTTTTTCCACTCCACCTACGACAATTCTTTCGATCCCACTAAATCTGCCAATCCCGTGCTGAACATGAACAACAAAGTCTCCTGGCTTCAAATCAGAAAATTGTAGACGCGGTGGAGTCTTAGCTATCAGTTGAGGCTTTTTGGTAACAACTTTACGTTCTCGTTTATATATTTCGGTTTCAGAAAGCACAATAACTTTAGCTAAAGGAAGTTCAAACCCCTGATCTAACGAATAGGGGTAGACAAAGACCTGCCCTCCAGTAATTCCTTCCTCCAGCAATTTTCGCTGAGCAAATACTCCGCGATCCTTAAGACCTTGAACTAAACGCTGAGCATGCTCCTCATCCCCTGCAAAAAGTGCCACAGCATTTCCAGCAACTTGCCAATGTTCAATCTCCTCAACCATTAAACCCGTCTTCCCCATAAAACCAGTTAAAGGACGAGCCGTTTGGTTGAAAATACGTTGAGTTGTTAGTCCTGGCGCTTGCCGCAGTAACGTCGAAAGTCCAATTAAAGGGTGCTGCTTTCCTAATTTAAGAACCTGCTCATACGAAATAAATTGATCTGCAGGATTCACAAAAGCTTGCCCCTGTTCAAGTTGCTGAGTAAATTCTTCTAGCCTTTCTTTTTCTTGAAAATCCAACTGTTCCTTTAAGCGTGAGGGCTCATCTAAAATAACCAAACGCTCGGCGGAAAGATAGGAAAAGAAGTCTACTAAGCCTTCAGCTACTAGGCTTAAATAGGGATAAACATATTCATCAAGAATTCCTTGACTCAGTCTTTCTTTTAAGTACTCGACCTTTTCACGTAACTGCTCTGCTTCTTTTTCCCGCTCAGAACGTTGTAAACGCCCCAAAGCTCTGCGGCCTTGTGCATGAATTTCCCAACTTAATTTTTCAAGCTGATCACTCGTCAAGACATACTCCAACACAGGTACAATCAAAACATCCTCAAGCACTGTCACCGATTTCTGAGTTTCCAAATCAAAGGTACGAATAGAATCAACTTGTTCATCAAAGAACTCTAAGCGAATTGGTTCACTATCTAAAGGAGCAATATCTAAAATTCCGCCTCGCAAGGCAAACTGTCCTTTTCCCTCAACTAACTCAACACGTTCATAGCCCATCGTTATTAAACCCTTAAGAATCATAGGGATTGCGTAAGCTGTGCCAACTTTAAACTCCATGCAATGTTGCCGCCAGCTCTCCAATGGGAACAGACGTCTTTCCACCGCTAGAATAGAAGCAACTAGGGTACAGGTATTATCTTGCGTCAATCTTTTAAAAACCCGAATGCGTTCAGCAGTTGTTTCTTTACTTCTCCCCAAAACTTCAAAAGGCAACCATTCTGTGGTCGGAAACAGCTGTATTTCTTCCTCAGGCAACCACGTCTTAAGATCATTAGTCCATTTTTGAGCCTGCTCTTCGGAGTACGTTAAAATTAGCGCTGATCGATGGTCACGTAATAATTGAGCCACAAAAGCTGCCTTTTGGCTCCCCGTCAAATTGTAAACCATTTGTGGTGAGTCCGACTGGTAAAGATTTCTCTGAATAGCACTAATCTCAAAACCTTGTTTTAAATAATCATAGATTGAACTTGAATTCAACATAGTCCATCCTTCCGGGCATAGCAAAAAGGATGAACGTCCCAAACGGACCCCCATCATTCCTTGGCCACAGCCAACTTTTTGTTCCTATCTATTAATGATAAACAGGCGCTAATTCAGCTTCAGCTTCAGCTTCAGCTTCGATCTGCCGTAAACAATCCGGACAAAGTGCATAAGCAACATTTCCGATGACATTCATTATAGAATCTGGATACTCATTGGTCAAGTCCTCATTAACCTCAATCTCTCCCAGTATAAAATCGCAAGCCTGACAAATTTTTAACATTAACACCGCAGACACCTCCAGCAATAGATTGTCCGCAGCAGGATTAGGTTATACAGCTTATTTATTATATAAATTCATAACTTTGTTATGCTGTCCACCCTGCCAAAGAATTACAGCCTTTTTTACTCGTTCTAAAATTTCCTCCAATTCCAAGAGCTCCTTGGGAAAGAAAGGCGAGAGTACGTAACGCACAGTATCACATTGATCTGGTGGTCTATTCACACCAATCTTTAATCTCCAAAACGTTTCTGTACCTAATTCGGTAATAATTGAGCGTACTCCATTATGACCTCCGGCACTACCTTGAGTACGCAAACGTATTTTTCCTAACGGCAAATCCAAATCGTCATGCAGTACCAAACAATCTTCC
This sequence comes from Desulfitobacteriaceae bacterium, assembly GCA_049302575.1. Classification (GTDB taxonomy): domain Bacteria; phylum Bacillota; class Desulfitobacteriia; order Desulfitobacteriales; family Desulfitobacteriaceae; genus JBAQMG01. The sequence continues at coordinate 29,264 of JBAQMG010000019.1, forward strand.
CCAGATAGTTTATAAAAATTCAAGAGCTCTCTAACCGAACGACCGCTCATGTTCATAAAAGTTTGAGGTTTCAAGAATAGCACACGCTCACCTAGCATTTGACTCTCTGCCAAAAGCCCTTGATATTTTACCTTGAACCCTAAGTTTAGGCCTTCTATAAGCCCGTCTAAAGCTATAAATCCTATATTGTGTCGACTTTTGGCATACTCCACCCCAGGGTTCCCTAGCCCAATAATTGCTTTCATTTATTCATCTCCCAAATTCGTAGTTCGATATTCGTTGTTCGAACTACAAACTTCGAACTGCAAACTTCGAACTGTGCACTTACAAACTTATACTTTCTGTTTTACTAAGCATATTGCTGATACTTCTTGAATAAAGTTAAACAAGAAACTTTGCTAAATTCGATGGTCGATATTCAATATTCGAACTACGAACTTCGATAAAGGGCACGCTCTCAGGAGTGTTTGAGCCTCGATCATTACGAACCTCGAACCACGAACTTCGATAAAGGGGGCGAATCTGTGAAAGCAAGTCGAAAATTTTTATCCTTACCAATAATCTCACTCCAAGAAGGCCAACACCTTGGCTATGTTAGGAGCCTCATTTTTAATCCACAAACCAAGTCCCTTGCCGCAATTGTGGTAGATCCCAAAGGTCTATTCAAAGATCAGCGTATTATTCCCTATAACAAAGTAGTTAGCGTTGGAGAAGACGCCATCACGATTGACAAAGGCACCCACGTTGAAAAATCAACCAATATTCCGGAGATCTTAGACCTCATTAAAGAGAAATTAAACATCATTGGAACAAAGGTTGTTACAGAAAACGGAAAAACGTTGGGCATTGTCGAAGAGTATTATATCAATCCGGAAGATGGTAAACTGAGTCACATTGAAATAACTGGCGGAAAAGTTGATGGTTTATTTAACGGTAAAGCCCATCTTAAAGCTGAAAACCTGATTACCATTGGTCCTGATATTATTGTCGCAGCTAAAGGAAGCGAAATTAACTTGACGGTCTCGGACAAAGGATTAAATGATACCCTGAAAACCCTCCTCAGTTCAACCACCAATTTAGCGACGGGAACTAAACAAGCCGTGAGCAATTATTTTAAGAAAGAAAAGCCAAGTGACTCTACTGAAGAGGCTATCGTAGCCCTTAATTCAGTTGAACCCCTTGATAATCCTTCCCCTATGGAGCCTCTTCTCAGCGAAGCAACTAGTAATGACAGCCCAATTAATTCATAATTCATAATGCATAATTAGGAATTGAAGATTATGCATTGTGCATTGATTTATGAGAACAGTTTGCTCACCGAGAGATCCTCGTGAATTCGCACCATAGCCTCACCAAGCAAAGGAGCTACTGACAGAATCCTTAACCTAGCAATCATTTTCTCTGGAGCTATGGGTATTGTATTCGTGACAATTAATTCTTTGATCACCGAATTTTCGATACGTTCCATCGCTGGCCCTGATAAAACAGGGTGAGTGCAACAAGCATAAATGTCCTTGGCACCCCTTTCTTGAAGTGCTTGCGCCCCTTGGGTAATCGTACCTGCTGTATCAATGATATCATCAATCATAATGACGGTCTTACCTTTTAATTCACCAATGACATGCATTATCTCCGATACATTGGGTTCCGGCCTACGCTTATCTATAATGGCAATCGAAGCACCGATCCGCTCCGCTAAATTCCGCGCACGAGTAACCCCACCTAAATCGGGTGATACAACACAAACATTTTCGAGACCCTTCTCTCGAAAATACTCAGCCAGAATTGGCACTCCAGGTAAATGATCTACCGGAATATCAAAAAACCCTTGAATAGCCGGGGCATGTAAGTCCATAGCTACAACTCGGTCAGCTCCAGCTGTTGTAATTAAATTCGCCATTAATTTAGCCGTAATCGGATCCCTTGCTCTGGCCTTGCGTTCTTGACGAGCATAACCATAGTAAGGCATGACCGCGGTAATCCGGCGGGCTGAAGCCCTTCTCAAAGCATCAATCATAATTAACAATTCCATAATATTATCATTGGTAGGATTACAAGTTGGTTGAACAACAAAGACATCTGATCCGCGAACGCTTTCATCAATGGCAATGCTAATTTCTCCGTCACGGAACCGTGTCACTTTAGATTCTCCAACTGTAACCCCTAAATATTCCCCTATTTCCTGTGCGAGCTCAGGGTTTGCATTCCCACAGAAAATCTTCAACTCTTTCACTGCCATGATCACTTTATCCCCCTATTTCTTCTCTTTAGAATATTGTTCTCTGATGACTTGCCTACTTCGCTCTACCGCCAAGGCTTGAGCAGGTACATCTTTAGTTATTGTAGAGCCCGCGCCTGTCACCGCGCCCGCGCCAATTTCAACGGGTGCTACTAAATTTGTATTGCTACCAATAAAAGCATGATCACAAATTATAGTTTGTGATTTATTAATTCCGTCATAATTACAGGTAATTGAACCAGCCCCAATATTTACCGACTTACCCACCGTAGCATCTCCGATATAACTCAAATGGGGTATCTTTGTTCCCTCACCAATATGGCTATTCTTAATCTCAACAAAATCCCCAATCTTAACACCTGCCTCCAAGTAAGTTCCCGGTCGCAAATAAGCATAAGGGCCCACTAAACAACCCTCTGAAATAAAGGCTTCCCTAGCCACGGTGTAGCTAATTTCACAACCTGATCCGCAGGTACAGGATTCAATCAGGACTTGAGGCCCAATCACTGCATCTTCACCAATCCGAGTGTTCCCCTTTAGAAAAGTAAAGGGGAACAAGGTCACATCTGGAGCCAAGATAACTTCAGCATCGATAAACGTTGAAGCTGGATCGATGATAGTGACACCTTCATCCATCCAATATTGCCTAATTCTTTGGCGATAGATCTTTTCCGCCTCGGCCAACTGACTACGGCTATTTATACCTAGAGCCTCATCTTCATCAGGGGTACAGTATGTTACCACTTTAGCACCCTTGGCTGTGAATATATTAAAAACGTCAGTTAGATAATACTCCCCCTGAGCATTTTTAGGGGTAATCTGACTGAGTGCAGCTTTCAGTTCAACAACCCTAAAACAATAAGTTCCCGTATTAATTTCTTGAAGCTTACGTTCCTCTGGTGATGCATCCTTTTCCTCAACGATTCGCGTTAACTCTTGAGCGTTTTTTACGATTCGCCCATAACCAAAAGGTTCAGTTAACTTAGCAGTTAAAACGGTGGCCGTTGCCTCTTGATCACGATGAAGTTTAATTAATTCAGTTAAAGTATCCGACTTCAGTAACGGCTGATCACCGCTGAGCACAATCACATCATCTTTTTCATCCAAAAAGGGTAAGGCTTGCATAAGGGCATGCCCAGTTCCTAATTGTTCATTCTGAATGACGATTTGACAACGATCAGACACTTGTCTCCCCACAACTTCTTTTCCGTGGCCCAAAATCACTATGGGACGCTCAATCCCGACTTGACGCACCATCCCTAAGACATGCTCAATCAATGGTTTCCCTGCAAGATCATGCATAACTTTAGGTAACTTAGATTTCATTCTAGTTCCTTTACCTGCAGCCATGATCACCACTGCCAAATTAGGCATAAACATTTTCCCTCCAAGCTTATTTTACCCTAAGATATTCTTTATACTACATTTCAACAGTCTAAGTTTTAGAAACGCACGTGCACCTACGACATTCAAAGTGAATATATTTATTCGTCAAAATCACACAGAATACCTTTTTTTACACTGGAACTTTCTTTATCACGGGAAAAAGGAGACCCTTGTCTGGGTCTCCTTTTTATGATGATCTTAAGTAAAATAAATTCTTAATCTATATTGCCTCCTGATAAGCCTTCAAAACAGCAGTCTGAATGATTTCACGAGCTGCCGAAGAAATTGGGTGGGCTATGTCACGGAATTCTCCTTCGGGTGTTTTACGGCTGGGCATGGCTACAAAAAGTCCATTAGTTCCTTCTACGACTTTAACATCGTGCACTACAAAAGCATTATCAATCGTGACCGAAACCACTGCTTTCATCTTACCCTCAACATTAACCTTCCGAATCCGTACGTCAGTAATATCCATTATGCATCACCACCCTTCCTAAGTAGTTATCAATCCGTTAGTTCATCTTTTCTCATATTCTCTGCTTGGTAAAAAAATCCTGCTAGTAAATTAAGAAAATTTTAAATCCTTGCTCTACTCAGCAACTTTACACCATCCTATTCATCTTCAACAACATTAGCGCGAAATGTTTCAAACATCACATTCTCAGCCGTAACAATGTGTGCTGTCATCAATTCCTGTGCTGCTTCACTATTATGGTCAACTAAGGCTTCTACGATCCCCCGGTGTTCCTTAATCGCATCAAGAACCCGACCAGGTACTGCTAACGAGGTTGCCCTAAAACGCTGGATTTGTTCGTGAAGATTAGCCAAAATCTGGACTAAACGCTCATTTCGACTTGCTTTATAAACCAAGGCGTGAAAATTTGTATCCCGCGCCACAATTTTATCTAAGTCTGTTTCTTCACCGTCCTCAAATAGTAAAACCCGTTCCATTTGTTCAATTTCATCTGCAGTAATTCGTTCAGCTGCTAACCCAGCTGCTAAACCCTCCAAAGCTGCCCGTATTTCAAAGACGTCCGCAACATCTTTATGAGATACACCGGCTACATAGGCCCCTTTTCTAGGAATCATCACCACAAAGGCTTCCAATTCAAGTTTCCGAATAGCCTCACGAACAGGGGTTCGACTAACTCCCATCTCCTCGGCTAGCTGAATCTCCATCAACCGTTCACCAGGCTTCAAAACCCCACTAATAATAGCATCCCTCATCGATTCAAAAACGATTTCCCTGAGTGGTTTGTAGCTATCGAGTTTTACAGGAACTAATCTGTGTTGCATATGGATAACCCCTCTCATTATTATATCGTGCTCGTCCGCCATACCTGGTCGAAGCCCTTCTCTTGCAGCGTTCGGCCAACCCAAGCTGCATGTTCTTTATCTTGAGCTATTCCAAAAACCGTAGAACCACTTCCCGACATTAACGCTCCGTGGCAACCAGCAAGGATTAATTCTTGTTTAATAAGGGAAATTTCTGGTACCAGCTGAATGGAAACTGACTCAAAATCATTGGACATCAACTGCGCAATCTCTTTGATCTGGCCCCTTTTCAAAACAAGTATCCATTGTTCCTTATTTAAACAGCCCTTTTGTCCAAAAGCGTCGAAACGACGATAAGCCTCTTTGGTATTAATTCCAACCTGTGGTTTTACCAAGATAAGCTCCAGCTTCGGCGGTGCAGGCAAGACCTCTAGCTCTTCCCCGCGACCAGTTGCCCACCTTGTCCCGCCAGTTAAACAAAAACCTACATCTGAGCCACACATTTTGGCAAGCTCTTTTAGTTCTTCAATATCCAAAGGTTCTTGATAAATTTCATTGAGCAGGCGCAAGGTAGCCGCAGCATCACTGCTTCCTCCAGCTAGGCCAGCTTGTAGGGGTAATTGCTTATCAATCTTGATCGTGATGCCATCATTAACCCCAATCCGTCTGAGAAATAAATCAGCAGCTTGATAAGCTAAATTCCCAGGACCGCTTAACTCAGAACAATGACAGACCAGTGTTTGACCTATCCGCTCTACTTCTATCACATCATGCAGCTCAATTGACTGCATAACACTTTGCAATTCATGATATCCGTCCCTCCTCAGACCAACTATGGCTAGACCGAGGTTGATCTTAGCATGGGCGAACATTGTATGAAGAGTTTCCACAAGCCTTGTTATCCCTTCCGAACATTAAGTCGATAAGTATTGTTATTATACCCGAAATAATGCATAATTCACAATGCATATTTAAGCCTTTGTTAGCAATTTCTTTATTCCTGATTGAAGAAGTCAAATTAGTCTATGCACGTCAATTCAATATAGGTAAATAATTATAAAAGTCTACTATGTTGGTTTTATATGGGTGATTTTGAAGTTTTCTTTACTCATCTGGCATTCAAAAAAATTCCAAATCTTTAGCTTTTTGAGCCCCCGCTTTTAATCGTGGGGCAACTGACTATATAAGCCTAATTGGAATGATATAATTTTTACTATCAAAGGTCATTAGTTCTTCCTTCATGCAAAGCACGGCACCATTTCCACGTTCTATATTTGCTCTATCTAGTGTTTTAAACACCTTGGTTAGTTGTGATGCTGGTGATGCAGTTTTTTTAATTTCAATTGGGGATAGCTTTCCATCAGCTTCAATTAATAAATCTATCTCCTTCATATCTTTATCACGGTAATAATAAATGAATGGAGTTCTTGCTGAGTTATTGTAGCTTTTGAAGATTTCACTGACCACATAATTTTCTAGCACTGCACCATTCATGGCGCCGCTTTCAAGTGTTTCTGGACTGCTCCATTTTGTAAGATAGGTACAAAGACCTGTGTCATAAAAATACAGCTTTGGTGTCTTAATTGCTCTTTTCAGGATATTGTTAGAGTATGGTTGTAGATAGAATATGATTCCTAACGTTTCTAAAATCGACATCCAACTCTTTGCTGTAACTTGATTAATGTCAGCATCTCGTGCAATATCCGCATAGTTTACTATTTGACTAGTGCGACATGCTACAGCAGTAGTCAACTTCAAAAACTTTAAAGATTCAATTGATCCCGATAGTTCTTTGACATCACGTTCTAAATAGGTGCTTAAATAACTCATATAAAAAATATTGCCATCCTTGTACTTGCCACTAACTATTGCGGGCATTCCACCCGTAAATATTCGCTTAAAGATTTCTGGAGTGCTTGCAGCTTTGATCGCTTTTTGTCTATCACTTAGCACTTTTAAATCTACAGTAAATGGAACATTGCTGCAAGAATTATATATTTCATTTTGAGAGAGCGACGAGAGATTAAGCACTGCAACACGTCCAGCGAGTGATTCTTGAACCCCCTGCATTAACTTAAATATCTGTGAACCTGTCAACCAAAATTCACCGGGTTGCTGATTTTTATCCGCCATTATTTTAATGTAGGTGAAAAGCTCAGGTGCGTACTGCACCTCATCAATAAAAATTGGTGTTTTATATATTTGAAAAAACATTGCTGGGTCAGACTTTGCCAGGGCTCGAACATTTAAATCATCAAGGGATACATAGGTTCTATCCGTTCCCTCCATTAGATTTTGAAGCATTGTTGTTTTTCCAACCTGTCTAGGCCCTGTAATTAAAATTGCAGGATATTGCTTTGAAAGTTCGAGGATTATCTTTTCCATATTACGTTTAATATAAGTCATTTCGCAGCCACCTTTCGGCTAATGTTTAATATATTTATATTATGGCCGATTATTTAAGGAATGTCACCCGTGTTGAAAGTTTTATCGAGAAAAATTTTCTATAATAATTGTATCCCCCTCATATCCCCAGAAAACAGAAATTCACAATTGAGTATTTAATTCAATACCACAAATAGAAAGTGCTGGTCAAGCTCGTCTCTTTATTGTATGATAGTCTTAAAACCGTTTGTAAAAGCAAGGAGAGATGCTCATGCAACCAGAAACAATTGATTTGAATACCGTACGAACCTATACT
>JBAQMG010000020.1:0-1956 GCA_049302575.1 Desulfitobacteriaceae bacterium
GGAAGGGCAAAATCAGGAGCAGGATCATCCTCAATCGGATTCTCAGCGATTATGTTTTCGACATGACAGGCAGCGGCATATTCAAAGAGTGCTTCCAGCATTTTTTCTTTTGCTTGCACCTTCGCTAATTCGTGTTCACTCATGATTTGTTTCATATTTCTCCAATGACTACTTTATTAATATTGCTTATGGCCTAAGGTTTTTTCAAATTGAACTAAACCACCGCTTAGCCACCTCATTAGTTCATTATCAAGAGTGAGCTAAATAACGTAAATACTATGAACACTATTGATATTATACGTCCGAATTTTGAACCGATATCATCCTTGAATTTAAAACTCATAATCAATGCGAGGATATAAAATATTAATGAATAGAAAATAGTATAATGGATTCCCGTAGTCACATTTGACCATGCTTTGAAACCTAATGAAGTAAGGATTGAATCACCTAATGATATATTCCTACTAAATGAGAAAGAGAATAATGCCCCTATTATAACTAATACTAAAGATGCTGTACCAATACCGATCTTCTTAAAGCTTTTATTATTCATTAATAAAAACTCCTTTCTTATAAGCAATTTAGTTACGAAATCTGGGCCTTATTTAAACTTTATTATAATTAAGAAAATTTTATTCAATCGTACTAAACTTTAAATTAATATTATAGAAGCAGGAATTAAATCTTGCTTCTATATATTCTCTTAAATATCGAACTTCCAATCGTTATATCAAGGAAAGTTTGAGGACGTTACCCTCACTTTAACCGCCATAGTAGTAAGATAGAGTTCCACTCGGTGAACATGTTACTCTTTGTACAATATTAACGTCATCTACAACGAATCCAAAACCTTGATATTCAAATCCCATATGGAAGTATCCCCCGCAAGATGCTTCATAACTGCTTCCAGCAGCCTGATGACCTTCAGACCAATCACTAACCTGCCAAAGCGATAATATACTTCCACGGAGATAATAACCATCATAGCCACCATTATAGCCAGCTGATGTTCCATCATACCAGAAATTAAGTGATTGTCCTACTGTAAATATATATACACCTACCCATGAATAATAATCTCTGTATGTCTGTCCATATCTATTATAGGTAGTGCTCACAGTAAATCCAGATGTTTTAAGTTTATTTTTCCCAATTGCAAACGTACCATTTTCATAGAATTCAACAATATTATCGTTTATTTGAACAGACTTTCTCAGAGTTGTTGGAGTTTTATCGTTTTTCGCTGCTAGAGCTTTTGCTTCTCGTTTTTTTTCGCAAATTCATTTAATGAATTTAATTCATTTACAGTAAATTTTTCTGATGCTTTTAATTCTTTATTAAAGAAATCACCGATTAGCAATTTGATATCTTTCTTATCAGAATTAGCCTTTAAATAGTCTATTAATTTATCTTCAGATTTTGATAGCTTGTCTAGTACTTGCTGATTATCTACTTGTGCAGTAGTGGTTGTTGAATCCATTATACTAGCATTAGCTGTACCCAAGCCTGTAAACAAAAATAGAGCACAGGTAACCACAGTTATAACTTTTTTAAATTTTTTTAACATCTCTAAAAAACCTCCTTTAGGTTATTTCATTAAAATGGAACTTTCCTAATACCAATAACTTGGACCCGTGTAAGAAGTCTGTTCTACAAGCACATCATTCTGATAGACTGCTCCGGTTGAAACCAGACGATAATAATAACCGCTTATTACATACCATTTTTGATTCAGATAGCCGCTGTTGCTGTAAGAAGTGCTCGTCCAGTTTTTGATTGTCTGCCAACTTCCATTGGTGTATTGTTGGATGCTGGCATTAATGACTACTTTGTTTATATTGCTACGTGCATAAAGGCTTGTATCAAATTGAGCTAGTCCGCTGCTGGAAATTTCAAAGGAATTTGTGAATTCCGTGATGCTGACCCATAATGGTCCTATTTCTGAGTTGGTTA
>JBAQMG010000021.1:0-35798 GCA_049302575.1 Desulfitobacteriaceae bacterium
ATGATACGGTCGTTGGAACTGGAAAGATGCTCAAAAAACAGCCGACACAATTGATGATACTGCGGATATTCTACAGTATTTTATACCAATATTATACCGATAATGGTAAAACGGTAAGGAGATTGCTTAGACCGTTTAACGACAGCCAGGCGAAGATCATTCGCCATTTAGAGTTACCAGAATCAGTATTTGTCTGGAATGGTACATAACCAAGATTGCTAAAATTCCATATTTAAGCAGGCCAAATTACATCGGAGTTTTCTGGAATATGAGTTATAATATTATACCAACCAAGGCACCCTATTTTTCGAACTAATGTTAATTTCCAAACCGCGAAGAGCTTTTGCCCCACGCAAATAGTTTGTTAGACTATAGACCATCGGCATTTCACTTAAAAAGTGCCCAATATCAGCCACGGCCATATCACATTCTAAAGCATCCAATACTCGATGATGATCAATATCCCCGGAGATAAAAAGATCCACACCTTTAAAAAGCGCCTTGGAAATATAGTCACCGCCACTCCCGTTGACAATAGCTATTTTACGTATTAATTTCTTTGGATCCCCAGCCACACGCATTCCAGCCGGACACCGATATTGTGCTGAAGCTTGTAAGGTTGACCATGCTCCAGTTGTAAATATTTCTTGTAAGCGCGGCCATAGTGTCTCTAACTTCTGGGGCTCCTGCAAGTACCCCATTGCCCCATATCCGCGACTTTTACCAGGATTTTTTAAGGGAATAAGATCGTAAGCTGGTTCCTCATAGGGATGGGCCTTCTTCATTGTCCGCAGCGCTTTTTCAACCAGAGCTTCTACTATGATACTTTCCAACTTCACCTCATCCACTCGAGTTAGCTCTCCAATGCGTCCAATTGTAGGGTTCGCTCCCTGTAGTGGGCGAAAAATACCTTCACCTTGTCCTTGAAAAAAACTCTCAGCATAATAGTTACTATGTGGACCATCAGTAATTCCTTCTCCAACCCCGACAGAAGCTAAAGCCTGACGAACAGTCTCAGCATGTGTTCTCGGAACAAAAACAATTAATTTCACTAGAGCTTCACGTGCTACAGGTGCTAGAAGTTCCATTTGTTTTAACTCTAGAACCTTACCAATTGTCCAACAGGCTGATAAACTAGATTGATCCAAATTAGTATGAGCAGCATAATAAGCAATTCCTGATCGAATAAGTCTTAGCGGAATATTAGCCTCCCGATTATCCCCCCGTAGATTCTTAAGACCCCGAAACATAATTGGATGGTGCGCCACAATCAATTGGGCTCCACAAACCTCAGCCTCTTCAACAACCTCTGAGGTCCCATCAAGAGTCACTAAGATTTTTTCGACTGGAGCCGCACCACTACCCACAAGCAAGCCCACATTATCCCAGTCCTCAGCCCAAGACTTTGGCGCAAGCTGTTCAATTAATTGGGCAATCAATCCTACGCTAATAGACATTAACAACACACCGCCTCTTTAATGCATAATGCATAATTCATAATTAAGGATTGTAGATTGTTCCTTGAAATGCACATGGATATTCCTTCCGCGTGTTCCCCGCCCAGCCTCATTACGCATACCCAAGTGGTGCAACGCTTAGTACGTTAGTCTCCAGTGGAGAGTAACGCCGAAGGTCCCGATTGGGCAAAGGAACGTAAGCGAGTAGAGATGCGTAGCGTTAAGACAGGCCACTGGTTAACATGCAAAAATACTCAGAGGTTTGGCCTGTTAGCAAAGCAACTCGTGCGAGTAGCTCCCGCGCCATGGCGCAACTCTCCAATGAAAGACTTACGCCGCAGGATGGCTTGCACCCCTGGGTATCCCCGGTATCCCTCTCTTTACAAATTGTGATACGTACTTAAATTATGAATTATGCATTGTAAAACGTGCAGTTGCAGTAGTGTATCCTGTCTACGTGTCTGAACTCTCGAGCTTGTAGATTTTCTCATTTGTTCTTCTCTGTAGGTTAGTTCCTTGGTAAATTCTTTAACTAATCGTTGTAATAATTGATTAGGCTTTTGCAAGATTAAGGGTCCAAATCGCCAAAACAAGGAACGTATGATATCAATTTCTCTTTCACAGCCATAGCAATTTGTTAATTCCGTTTTGTTAGATTTTATAGCTTGATTTTCAGCTAGAATTTGGTCTATCCACTGTCCTTCCTTCTCAAGGATCTCTTGTTCGCTGTAACCAGTTTTTCTGGAAAAGGCCATAATACTATAGACTCGACCCTCTTCTTCTACTAAATGCTCTTCTTTAAATAGCCAGCCAGCTTCTAAGAGAGAGCTCCTAACCCTCGCTTCTAATCCCTGAGGTTGAACAATCAGCTCATTAACCTCCGCCAAAATTTCCGACCTAGCAAAAAGAATTTCCAGCATAGTTTTTCCTCCCATGCCAGCTAACGATAATGTATCTATTTCGGTCAGTACAAGTGGGTGTAGACCATCACCCCAACGCACATCGATCTTTGCTTCAAGTTTATGATTCTTAACGGCCGCAAGGGCAGATTCATAGGGACCTTGATGGATGTCAATGGCAATAGCGCGCTCGATTTTTCCCTGTTCGCAAAGTACAATCGGTAAATAAGCATGATCCGTACCAATATCAGCTAATCTTGCCTCATGACCGATTAATGAAGCGATACAATTCAGCCGGGGGCCCAACTTGATTGAATCAGGCAAAAGTTTCACTCCTTCTATCATTTTTTACTACTTCAGATATCTTGGCTTTCGTCACTGAACCCTACCAACCTTTCATTAGTTCCTTCAACTTTTCATCTTTATCCAGAACAAATGTACACGACAACTCCAGAAAGCACCTCCCCAAAAAGGAAAAGTGCTAGCAAGCGCTAAATTTATGCCGTAACTGTACACTACATTTTTCGTATTATCTAAAAGGCTGAAAGCCTTGGTATAACTGGTGGGCGATACCAGATTCGAACTGATGACCTCTTCCGTGTGAAAGGCCCGATCCCCACTTATTAAATGGCCTCTTTTAGCGTTAAACCCCACAACCATGCGCTTTTCAGGCACTGCTAAACAGCGGTGTCTTTTTATATTTATTTAGTATTCTTTAAGGTTTTTTTATCCGTTACTATACGCGTTACTATACACTTGTTAACCAAAGCTCCCTTATTTATCAGCACTTATCACTGACAATAATACCACATTATAAACAACAATGTCTTAAATCATAGTCGGGTTGTGGATAGCATGGACAAGTTCTTTTTGCAAAACTCCAAATAACTTGTCCAAGTGCAATGGAAAACTTGCGCCATGCAATAGTTATCCATTGCACGTCACTATCCACAACCTACACGGGTAAACTCGCCCGGACCAGAGCCAGCGCTGTGCCCCTATTCATCAATAAGCCACTATATAATGTAATGCTCATTATGGTGTCTTAAATACCTTGTCCCATAAGCTAGAATCTCCTAAGAAGTTCTCTTGTTCGCGATCCTTGAAACTGGTATTCGCCGACAAGGCAGCCACCCATTCAGAGTAGTTAGAGATGGTCTGGATATTTTTGTTTTGACAATCTACAAGCACGATTTCAGCGACTGGAATAATGTCTTTTAACGTTTTTGCAATGACCATCCCGGCATTATCCGTGTCTGACCAAATAAAAAACCTTAACTTTGCCTGGTTTAACAATCTTAATAAAAGCTCATGTGCACTTTTTACTTGTCCGTCTATCCCAATTGCCAGAACTCGAGAGTCCTCGAGCCATTGAGACCTATACATTTTTAGCAAAAGAGCGCGGTTTTCAGTGCAAATAACAATTTCACCAGGAAAATCGAGGCTTTCAATCTCCCCAACTTGAACATTGGTAATAGCATAGATTCCGGGTTTTGAGTGACGATCTTCAGTGCCGTTGTTGTAAACAATTTTGTAATTTCCAGCTAGGTAAATAGGATATAGACTACCATTGGAAAGCAAACCCATATCGGTGAGTGCTATATTAGAGATTATTTCCGTTATTTTAATAAGAGCATCTTTATTGCCATCGAATCTTTTAGATCCGCCAATTTCCTCATAGGCAGTGGCCCCGATTTCTTTCCACTCAAATCCTTTTATATTTAGAAACAACACATTGCACAAGGATAAAAGAAACTCTACACCGATTGTAAATCCGTTCGGGAACTTGTTCGGTGAAAATCGTGTCCAGCTATCGCCGTTATTCAAACAAGGCGGTTCACCCTTATGCTCAATAAAATCTTCTAGCTCCGTTAAAGCACTAGTTACTCTATCGAGCACCCTGGCTACTCCCACCTTCTGTTTTTGGGATAGGCCGGATTGTTGAAGTGTTTTTATAGAGGCCAGCCGCTTTTTTTGTTCATTTGTCCAATGGATTATCCGTTCAGAATTAATTTCTCTTTGGTTTCGAATGGCTTCCTCAAGCAAGAGCCCTGGGCCCACAAGTATGCTTGAAATCGAGATTCCATCCTTAGCAAATCTGGTCCACTTAGCCAAATGACCTGAAGCTATAAGATTATTAACTAGAAGTTCGGGGTCGATTCCGATTTTTACGGCGTCTGGGGCAATCTCTTGCAAAAAGCGAGCAAACTCCATTGAAGAACGTTTTACGAATAACCTTCTTAATCTCTGATTAAGTGTTAGCGGTATTGACCTATTATCTAATTCAAGGCTTATTTCAACCGTCCCCAAGGTAAATAGTTTCCGTGCTGTTTCTCTGTAAACCTTAACCCTTCCCCACTGACGGTATTCAATTGGCTTATCGATAGTACAGTTATTAATCCTAATCCAACCCGGGAGTCTAGTGTTTTGCATGGACAATCCCCTCTATCAAAGTCATCAGGAAACGTTTGCAGCTTCGTCATCGTCATCAAGAGGCATTTGTAGATATTGCTCCCTTGACACATCGTAGACCTCGCTTATGTTTTTGCCTGGTTCAAGTGAAGGATTGGCAACAACGCAATGAAATTTGCCAAACCGGTTAAGGTACTGATCCCCATGTATTTTAGGGGATACTATGATAAGTTTTCGATTAAGAACTGACTTGTACATGTCAAACAGTTGATGTTTTCTTTCTTCATCGAGTGCACTATCAAACTCATCTAGCACGTAAAACGGTGGTTTATGTTCAATATCACTTAACAATGAAAGCGCAAATATTAAAGACGTCGCGGCCCTCTCCCCGCCGGAGATACCCTTTCCTACCCTTTTAGCGGATTCCGGTTCTACTTTTTCTAGTTTATGGCCAACCTGCGTAGCAACATGAAGTTCCCATTTGTACAGGGGATTTCTTTCATTTTCATCAGGAGGAACCGACCTAATTTGACCAACCAGACCCAGCTGCTGCATATATTTACCGAACTGTTGATTAGTCCGTTCCCATCTCATGTAAACGGCCTTATTAAACCTGTCCCGGCGTTGAACTTCTTCCCTCTTTAAATTGTCAAACCGCAGTTCTGACTCAAACATTTGTTTTTTGGCAGTTTCAAATTCCGAAAGGAATATGTTATAGTTTTCCTTAGCTTTTTCATCTACCACTCGGACTGCTACATTCAGCAAATCAGTTTTGGCATCTCTAATTCTGCGTTCCATAATATCCTTAATTTCCTTTTCTCTATCAGAAACTGCTGGAAGGATCCACTGGTTGGTCATTTGCAACATGCTAATAATAGTCACATACTCTACGTTTAGCTCTTCGTATTCACTCTCCCACTGCTCTGCCTGGTCTTGCAGGTCAACTGTTTTTTGTTTGGCTTCAGTCCTTTTAGTTTCCAACTGGTTTAATTGTTGATCCTTTCCGGTACACTCGGCTTGCAGAATATCACGAGTATTGGTTAAGCTGGGAAGGGTTCTTCCGATTTCATCTATCTTGTCCGTCAACTCATCCCGATTGAATTCCTCTTGCTCAATTATGGCTTCAATTTCGATGATTTTTTTCTCAAGTTCGTTAAATCTGTTTATATCACCTGCGTGTTTTTCGTATTCTTCATATACTGAAATTTCACCACTAACCTGATTAAGCAGTCTCTCGGCATTGTCTTTTTCTTGAGTTTTAGCCAGTATTTCACCACCGATACTTTTCTGTCTTTCCATAACAGTTTCTTCCTGGGCACGGACTTGGGGTAACTCCTGCTCAGCCTGCATAAATTCGTGGGTCTTTATAGGTAACTCGTTATTAACTTGCTGACGCAGTTCCAGTTCTTCCCTTGCCTGATTCAGTCTCTCTTCAGCCTTGGCCAGGTTCAAGGTTATATCCTCAAGCTCTTTGTTGGTAGCAGCAAGCAAAGCAAGGACTTTTTTTCGGGCATTTTCAATAGCCCTTATTCCTATAGCATCCCCCGATTCGACTGGCCCTCTAACTCCGAAACTATCCCACAAGCTTCCGTTCCATAAGGCTAGCTTCCCAGTACTTTGGGATGGTTGCTCTCCAGTATGGAGAACAATTTGCTGTAGCCAATACAGAATATTCCTTAGGAATCCAGATGATAGTGTTTCTTGTACCTGAGCTACCATTTGCAGGTATGCGAAAATCGAGGAATTACTCCCATCTAACTCAGGCAATGATTTAATATTCTCGTCAATAGGCACAACGTAAAAGGCCTTGTTTATTGGCAAGTTATTCAGTAGCCTATTTACAAATATGGTGTGCTTTAAGGGATTAAAAATTGTTTCAATGCTTTCCCTATCAGCCTCTCCCCTAACCTCAAACAGTTCACCAAAGGCTACCGCCTCAATGCCTCTCCGATGGTATTCCTCAAGCAGTTGTTCCTGTTCCGGTAACAGCAAAGTTTTTCGTTTGCTGAGACGTTCATGTTCCTTTGTAAGATTTTCAATGTTACTTGCTATATTTTGCTGCTTACGAAACAGCTCGTCGAATTCTTCTCTACATTCCACAACATGGTTTGTTAGAAAAGTCTCGTCAGGAAGCCGTTGATCTGATTCTTTTAGTTCATTAATAGCGGTACCGAGCTTGTTCAACTTTCCTTCCAGAATAGTAACCCTCTGAACAATTTCTCTATAGTTTAAGCGTAACTGTCCCTGTTCCAGGTTGCAGTCATTAATTGACTCCTCAGCTCTATCGATTACATCTTGCAACCTGCTTTTTTCACTTAACAAGTCGCTCTTGCTTCGGCGAATACCCTGCATTCGCTCTCTTATATCTGCAATTTTGTTATTTAACAGGTTTCTTTCTTTTTTCAGTTCATCCAAGTTGTCCTGTAGTCTTTTAATGCTGAGTATGACGGCTTCTCGACTTAGCTTAAGGTTTTCTTGTTTAAACTTATCGTCACCCAGTTTGCCCTCAGCTTCTTCTAATTGCTTTTCTAGGTTCGTAACCTCATATTCCACTTCTTCATATTGTCTTGATAGATTATCCCCTTCTTCTTTTGCGCTCTTCCATTCGGTACGAGTATGCTCAGCCAATTCAACTAAATATGCAGTGAGTCTAACCAATGCATCTCTTCTGTCATTATTTCTTTGCTCTAATATGTTCTTTCTCGTTTCTAATTCTTGTAGTTTTCGTTGCTGTACGCTTGCATAGTGTCTAGCACTTGAAAACTCCTCTTCTGCATGGGTCATTTGTTTTTGGGCCTCTATCCATTCTTGCTGAATTTGATCCAAGCCAAACATCTCGGCAACCTGCTTAAAGCGTTCCTGGTCAGCCATATTAGCAAATCGTGCTATAGCTCCTTGATGCCAGAACATAAAATAACCGTCAGCATCAATATTAAATACCCGCTTATAATACGATCTGGCGTCTTCGTTGGAAGGGAACTTTTTAAGCCTAATTAGCTTATCCGGCAATTCCCCACCGCTTAATATATAGGTTGGTTTTATACTCTCACGGCCTGCTACTGATCTAATGTCAACTGCTAACTCGACATATTCCGGTGCATCACACTGAGCTTCTCCAGCGGGATTTCTAAAGAGTATACTTACGTACGCTCTCCAGGGATCGGTATCTCTCTTCAAATTTTTCGTGCGTAACCCGTCAATATCCACTCTGCCACTAACCAAAGCATAAGACATGGCATACACTAAGGTTGACTTCCCAGAGCCATTTTTCCCACCAATTAGTACCTGTTCATAATCCTCGCCAAGATCCATTTCTCTCGGCAAGAAATCCCTTATTCCGGAGACCTTCATCTTTATTGGATACATTCGATTACTCCTTAAAATAACTGTACTTGTACAAATTCCTCTTCCTTTGGCTGAACTTGATTAAGGGCGAAAAAGTTGTGGATTTGCTCCATTGAAACCTCTCCACCTTGGCTTACTTCGGTCAGCCGCAACAGATATTTTTCAGGAAAAGCGTTGCGGGCTATGTTGGTCAAGTGATACACCCGTTTTTTCTCATCTGCACCTTCTTGGCCGACTTCTTCCATGCGCAAGAATCCACATTTGCATAAATGGTCAAGTGCCAAAAGCAACCTACGTTCAGCCCTTAGTGTAGATCTTTGAAAGTACTGATTTAATTCATCAAACGTAATTGTCTTTGTTCTTGATGTTATTCCTAGGTAAAAACAAAAGAGCAATAACGCAAGCTGTTTTTCATCCAGCATTTCTTGAATATAGCTGGAGCTGGCCCGAGTTAAGGCTATGCACCGGTCACTTTCTTCGTCGTACACCAGCTTTAAGGCATGACCTAATATGTAATTAGCTTTTTCCAAGAATCTGTCGAATTGTTCATCTGTCCTTACCCTTAAGTACCTCATGGTGTCTTTTTTGTTAAGCCCGGATAAACTTTTGCTCGAGATTAGGATAGCTGATAACGCTTGTTGTTCGCGAAGGGTTAGCATCGTAAATTTTGCATCTAATTCCACTTGAGAATCGGGCCGATCGTAAGCTTCCATATTTAATCTTCTCCTTGTTTCAGGTGATTTCCAAGTTTTTGTGTACCTTTTAAATAGCGGATTCGCTCATCAGGGTAATTTAATGCCCATCGATACTTTTTCGCTTTTTCTTCTAAATCAGTACTTGGGTGAATTACAGTTTTAACTTCTTTCACTGTAATTAAAAAGCCCAGTGCGAACAAGTTCCGAATTACATCTCCCCAAGAAGACGAAACTTGGTTGATTACGCTCGCTACGGAGGAGCCAGGAGAGCCCTTAATCGCTTCTACCAGTGGCTTGGTGTCAGTGTTGAGTTCTTCAGTAATTGATGAGCTTCTCCCAATAATTTTAGAAAGATCTTCCTGGCTGACCCGCTCAGCAGGTTTAAAATCAATATCTCCTAGGAAAAGATCTTCATCTTTTGGCAGTTCCCAGGTTGATATCCAATCGCCTAACTGCTGAACACCTTTTTCAATATCAGCTTCGTTAATAAAAAATGGCAAAGTAAACGGCAACCACATCCCAGTTTCATCAATGTCCTCATCGGAATAAATACCATCTTCAATATTGCGGAAAACTTCAATCGGTCTGGGGATTAGGCCTTTAAGATTACCGCTGAAAGAATTGATGAGATACTCCAAAAATAAATCCCGATTGATATTTGCTATTTTTCTCGTTAACCTCAATTGAGAGGTAACTGCATTACCAGATAAAAGTAGGCTCATTGCTTGTATTATGCGATAAAATAAAGTGGTCCCCTTTTGGTGCTGGCGCTCAAGCTTCCTGTCGACAACCCCGCGTACGGATTGCAGACGACTGTTTATCTCTTCCTCCATTTCGTTCATAAGTGTTTCTACAACTTCATACCTTTCGAATACTCGCCCGTCTTCGATATATTTTTCTCCTTGATACTGAATGTCATTGAGCGCGTTTTCAATATTGTGAAACACTATGGCGACTATGTCATTTCGACCGATACCACGGTCCTCATAGGCTTTTGCCAGTTCCAACTCCCGTTTCGCCTGATAAATTTCCTTAAGCCCGGTTGGAGTCTTGTGGTAAAACAAGCTATCGTTAATTATTCGAAATAAGGCCGTAGTCATGCGATTTCCGGTTATGGTTAGTTTTAGAGGTGGATTATTGGGGTCGGTAATCCAATTAAACTTCCTTCCGTGATAAACAAGTCTAGGAATGTTAATAGTAGGATTCTCTCCATATATTTTTGTATAACGATAAACAAGCTCATTTTCACTATGTACTATATCTTCTTCATAAAATGTACTTCGTTTTATTAGTTCAAAAGTCCTCAAGGTATCAAGTACAGAGCGAGGATTATTCCAGATGTTTTCTGCAGCTAGATCGCGCATAATTCCGGAAAACATAATCATATCCTGTAGTGCCTCCTGTGCTTCTTCGGGAGGTATATCCAAGATATGGCATGTATTCTGTTCTTCAGAATTTTCGTCCATCTTACGATTCACATTTTCCTCCATAGGCAACATTTACAGTGCGTAATAGAAAAATATCTTTTTACAAACAATTCTGGTATTGCCAAAGCCTGTTTCAGGAGCACCTACTACTTGTTTATCTCTAATATTACCAAAATTCCATTCAAATTGGTTAATTTTTATTATATGTGCAAAAATTATGTTGAACATTGGTGTGAATTGTAGCCGTATACACACTGATTTCATTGGGTCTTTGATTAATAAAATTAATAAAAGCGACGACAATAACTGCCTATCGCTTTCCAACATCCCACTTCTTAGACCTCTTAAGTAATTTTGCTAGCCGCTCTTTTGAATGGCCCTTGAACTTCTTTAATCGTTCATGTGCTACTTTAAACACATAGTCCTTACTTCTAGCGTCTATTGCTAACACATAAACGATGCGCAAGACCTCAACTTTTTCACACGTAATCCGAAACACTATACGTATCCCTAGTTCACGCAGTTTAATTTCTTTACAACCTGCCAACTTTGTGGAATTCTTGTTTCCTAACGGCTTACCAATTTCATCTGCTCTATATTCGAGTTCATCTATAGCCTTGTTTACTACTGGAAGAACTGATTTATCTAGTTTACTATACTCCTCTGACGCATCAGGATCGAATCTTAAATCAAATTTCTTTTCCATCCTCTACTCCGAACTTCGAATTGACCGCCAAGGTATACCCTGTGTTGGATCATTCTCTAATCGATCAATTCTCTCATCGAGTACGCGTGCTTCTTCCTTCTCTTCAAGTTCGATTAATCTCTGATACATTCTTAGGTAATAATCATAACCCATTAACACTGAATCAATATTTCCGTTCTCAGTTATAAATTGCGGCATATCCTTTGCCTTTTTCCGTGTAAAGCCAAATTTCTTTGCAGCATCCGATGCCTTAATCATTTGGTCAGGTCTTAACCGAATTGAATCGTCCATTATTGCACCCACTTTCATATCCTCCTTTCTAGTATATTAATAAAGCGGGTTATTTTAGACACATTAATTAATCTTACGTAAAGTATTCCGTAACTTTATACGTACCTTTTACCTGTATTCTAATGTTGGTTTTATAAAAAGGCAAGAGTGTCTTACTTTTGTGTAGTTATTTTTGCAAATGACCTGCAAAAGAAATAATAGCAACTACCAATTTGCTTGACGAGAGAGCATCTACAATGCGTTGAGATTCACTTGTTAAACAACCTTCTACTTTAAGACCGAAAGCTTTAGCAGCTCCAGGAATTAAAGCATGGTATGACCCACTGCCTTTACACCAGTAACCCTTCTCGAATGACCATCTTGACATAAGAACTGGATCAATAGAAGTATCTGTAAGACTTGAAATTACCATTGCCATAGAAGTCGGACCACAGGCATATCCACCAATACTATCTGTTCCATAGGGTTTATCCGCCCATCTACTGTCAAGTTGGTTATAATAAACGACAGGCGTTTCTCCCGCGTTATTATAGTGACTCCCGCATAACTCTTCCCGTAATTATTAACATAGTCGGGATCAGTTTCAAGAATACTTTGATACATTCCAAAATCATTCTGAAGCTGTTCTACGGCTGTCAAAGTTTTACCATTGAAGAACTGCCTAAAAATTCTAATGGATTGGTAAGGATATAAAAGAACGTTGTAGTAATGAGCAATATAGTTAGTACCGGAGTGAGGATAAGTATCTTCTTGGGGGTGATAAAAAAGGACAGGGAAATCTGGAAGGTTATTTTCTTAACCTTGCTAGGAACAGGATTACGATTAGGCGAGGCCTTGGCCCTGCGATGGTCAAACGTGGATCTACGAAAACGCAGTGCCAAAGTTGTTGAAAGTTTAGTACGAATCAAAGAAAAGGGATTAATATTTAAAGAACCGAAAACCAAAAAGTCCAAAAGACTAGTCACTCTCCCCGATGAAGTTACCGTCAGTTTGCGTTTATACCGTATCCATCAAGCTAAGCATCGATTGGCGGCTGGCGAAGCCTACCAAGACCGAGACCAGGATCTAGTATTTTGCACAATCTACGGCAAACCAATTGAGCCCAGAAACCTCATCAAGGCATTTCACCGCATCCGCAACAAGGCGAAGTATCGCGAAGATCTGACCGTCCACTCCCTTCGTCACACCTTTGCCACGAGATTACTGGAACAAGGAGTTGATTTGAAGACGGTCTCAGAAATCCTTGGTCATACAAACATCGCAACAACCGGTAACATTTACACTCATGTCATGCCCGGGTTACGGACTGGAGCCGCTAGTAAAATGAATGCTCTCTTAAAAACAAAGAAAGCACCTCCCCAAAAAGGAAAAGTGCTAGCAAGCGCTAAATTTATGCCGTAACTGTACACGTAACTGTACACTACGTATTTCGTATTATCTAAAAGGCCAAAAGCCTTGGTATAACTGGTGGGCGATACCGGATTCGAACCGATGACCTCTTCCGTGTGAAGGAAGCGCTCTACCGACTGAGCCAATCGCCCGTATTCGATGCACAATGCACAATGCACAATGCACAAGATAAAGTATAGGTACAATTCACAAAGAATATTTTCCCCTTCGCACTTCAAACCTTGAACTACGTAATAAAAGTTCGAGGCTCGAGGTTCGATAATTGAACTACTCGCCTCGAACCTGTATAGTAAAGTATATTTCAATGCCCGTTGTTCGCTTAAAATTCAAAAAAGAAACTCCTTCTTTTGAACCTCTAACTTCGAGAATGGTGACCCGTACGGGATTCGAACCCGTGTAACCGCCGTGAAAGGGCGGTGTCTTAGACCGCTTGACCAACGGGCCTTGATCGATGTTCGATATTCAATGTTCGAAAGAGTTCATAAAGAAATCTCTTCCCATCTCACCTCGCATTTCGAACCTCACGCTTCTAACTGCAAATTTGATCCTCTTACCTCTAACTCCACAATATTGGATGCACAACGTTCAATCTACGACTTTCGAAGAAAGTCTACTTCGAACTTCGAACCTCGAATATCTAATATCGAATATGGTGGGCCCACCTGGGATCGAACCAGGGACCGACCGGTTATGAGCCGGCTGCTCTACCGCTGAGCTATAGGCCCATGAATGTGGTAAGACAAATTGGCTCCCCGAGTAGGACTCGAACCTACAACCTACCGGTTAACAGCCGGTTGCTCCACCATTGAGCTATCGAGGAAAACCCGTGCATCGTTTATTATACGAGAAACATCTATCAACGTCAAGCCTTATTCCAAATAATCCTTAAGTTTCTTACTCCGGCTAGGATGGCGGAGTTTCCGTAAGGCCTTAGCCTCAATTTGACGAATTCGTTCCCTCGTCACCCCAAACTCTTGACCGACTTCCTCTAAGGTTCGTGTCCGTCCATCGTCAAGCCCAAAGCGCAACCGCAAAACTTTCTCCTCCCGAGGGGTAAGCGTTTCTAGAACCTCTTCTAATTGTTCTTTGAGTAAGATAAACGAAGCAGCCTCTGCCGGTGCCGGAGCATCTTCATCCGGAATAAAATCCCCCAGATGTGAATCCTCTTCCTCACCAATTGGCGTTTCTAAAGAGACTGGTTCTTGAGCAATCTTCATTATCTCGCGAACACGTTCAACCGTAATTTCCATCACTATAGCAATCTCTTCCGGAATAGGCTCCCTACCTAACTCTTGTAAAAGTTGACGGGAAACCCGAATAAGTTTATTGATGGTTTCCACCATGTGCACAGGGATACGAATCGTACGTGCTTGATCGGCTATCGCCCTAGTAATCGCTTGACGAATCCACCACGTAGCATAGGTGCTAAACTTATAACCTTTAGTATAATCGAATTTCTCGACTGCTTTGATTAGACCTAAATTTCCTTCTTGAATCAAATCTAAAAAGAGCATACCCCGTCCGACATAACGTTTTGCAATACTCACGACAAGTCTTAAATTAGCTTCAGCCAGACGGCGTTTGGCGTTTTCATCCCCAGCCTCCATACGTTTAGCTAACATAATCTCCTCTTGAGCGTTAAGCAAGGGAACCCGTCCAATTTCCTTGAGATACATCCGTACAGGATCGTCTATACCTACCCCTTCCGGAATAGAAAGGTCTACCTCTGGCTCTTCGTCGACTTCGTCTGCATCTTCATCCGAAGCCTTTTCCGTTACTTCCTCCTCAGCTTCTCCAGCCTCAGGTAAGATATCAATCCCCATTCGACCAAGTTGCTCATAAATCTCGTCAATTTGATCTGCGGTAAGCTCGACACCTTGGAGAGAGTCCATAATCTCACGATAAGTTAGCGACCCTTTTTTCTTGCCTCTCTGAACAAGGGTCCTGATACTCTCCATTTTCAATTCCTCATCGCTCACCGAACCACCCCCTACCCGTGGTTTAGCTCTAGTAGCAGTACCCTTAATTTTCGCCACGTCTCAACCGCTCTCCTATCTCTTTTAACAGAACCATAGCTCCCATTATGTCGCCAGATTTCTCCAAGGTTGCCATGCGAGTTTGTAATTCCATCATACTCTCCTCCTCCTGTGAGGAACGTATTACACGAATACAATCCTCCAAGATTCGTTCCGGTTGCGAAAGATCCATCTCTTCAAATATAAGACTTGCTAATTTGCTCTGTACTTTATCTTCAAAATTGGCCTTAATTAAGCTAAGAGAGATCTGCTTAGATTCTTTAAAAATCAAAAAAATCTGTTTGTACTCACTAACACTCCAAAAATCCCCACCAAGCTTCTCTTCAACTATGTCCAAAAAAGCCAGATTATCTAAAATTAAACGCAAAAGCATTTTTTCTGCCCGATAAACCCCCGTCGGAACGGCGGCCACCAGAGTTGAATTATTTTCAACATACCTAATGGTATTATCTCTGTTTTTTACAGAAATATCCTGACTAATCGGTAAATATTCGAGATCTTGCCTAATTTTTGGTTTTTTCTTCTCCACGCTCTCGATTTCACGTTGAACAGCCTCCAAGGATAGGCCAAGCTCCAGACTTAGAAGCCGCTCATATCCCTCTCTTTCTGCTGGACTATGAACTCTCAAAATATCCGGACTAAGCTTAGCAATTAGTTCAGCCTTTTCCAAGATGGTTCGAATAGGAAATTCCTCAAGCAGAGTACGATATTTATATTCTATATAGGTTATCGCCAGTTTTAAGACCTTTTTAAAATCTTCCACACTGAAAGTTTTCAAAAATTCATCAGGGTCTTTAGCACCAATCAACTTAAGAACCTCAATACGAAATCCTACCCCTGCAAGAACCTCCCCTGCCCGTATAGTCGCCTTAACACCAGCAGAATCAGAATCATAGCAGATAATTATCCGCTGCGTATAACGCCTTAATAGTTTAGCTTGTTCTTTAGTTAACGCTGTTCCAAGCGAGGCTACTGCATTCGTAAACCCAGCTTTTTGCAAGGCTAGAACATCCATATACCCTTCGACTAAGATAGCAAAACCTCGTTCGCGAATTCCTTGATAAGCTTTGTTCATTCCGTAAAGGTGGTGTCCTTTACTATAAAAAGGAGTTTCTGGAGAATTTAAATATTTTGGTAAAGAATCGTCTAATACCCGTCCCCCAAAAGCTATAGGTCGCTGTTTTGTATCGAGAATACTAAACATAATTCGGTTTCTAAAACGATCATAATAACCAGCATCACTGGAATTAGCCTGTTTTTTCTCCCGTTCCAAGGCTAAGCCAGCAGTAACCAATTCTAAAGAGCTAACCCCCTGCCCTTGAAGAGCAACAAGCAAACCATCCCAACGATCAGGAGCAAAACCCAATCGAAACGCTTTAATAGTTGCTTCATCAATTCCTCTCTGGGTAAAATACTTACGCCCTGGTTCTCCTTCTGGCAAATTCATTAAAACTTCGTTGAAATAATCTGCTGCCCATTCGTGTATTTCTTCCCAACGATGCCGACGTTTTTGTTCCGCACGTTGACTTGGTGTCAATTCCTTTTCTGGTAATATGACTCCACGTTTTTGAGCTAAATACTGCACAGTTTCCATAAATGTCCAGTTTTCTTTCTTCATTAGGAAAGAAAAAACGTTCCCACCTACATGACAACCAAAACAATAAAACATCTGCTTGTCAGGTGTAACCGTGAAACTCGGAGTTTTTTCCTCATGAAAAGGACAAAGGCCTAAGTAATTCTTCCCCTTACGCTGTAAACTGAGATACTCAGAAATTGTCTCAACTATATCGCTACGTAGAACAATTTCCTCGATAACCTGATCTGGGATTCTATTTTCCACATTTACCCCAACCTCGTCCTGCCACATTTTCGGAATTTTGTCAACCCTGTTCTATACTTAAATTCTTCGCCAAAAATGCGTGAAATCCTCTTTTTTAATTAATTATGACCAATAAGAGTTTATTACTGGAGTATTAAATTATTCTCCCTAACAAACGTTAAATCCTTCTACCTTCGACAAATTATTTTATCTAAGCTTCAGGGAAAGCAAAAACCACTTGTTCATAGCTATAATACTATTTCAGAAAGAAGGATTTAAGTAAAGATTTGTAGAAATAAATTATATACCAAACGAGGAAAGATTCGATCATGATCTAGGAATCAATAACTATCAGTAATTGAAGGGTGGCTGTCTTATGTATAAAAAGAAATTTTCTTTAGCTGTTTTTGTAGTTTTAATAATTCTTCTCTTCAGCCTGATTTCCGGTTGTAGCTTAACCAAGACAAAAGGTACTTATCCTACCAACAAACCAGTCACAGAGTCTACTCTACCTGTCGGAACAACGACTGAAGGGAAAACTGACCCCACTACTAAACCTATCCCAACTGTGAAATTAACTCTTTACTTTCCTAACCAAGATGCTAGCTGGCTCATAGCCGTTGAAAGAAATGTCTCTGTACCTGAAAAAGAAGTCATTAAAACCATCTTTAAAGAATTAGATTCTCCGCCACCTAACTTTTCTAGTTCCTTACCAAAGGGAACTACTCTTTTAGGGGCAACAGTAAAAGACGGTATTGCCACGCTTAATCTGTCCCAAGAATTCCAAAAGAACTTTAGCGGAGGTACAAGCGCTGAACAAATGACTCTCTTCTCAATTGTGAACTCTCTAACAACTCTTTCCAATGTACAAAGTGTTCAATTTCTTTTAGAAGGACAAAACCAAGATGCTATGCTTGGTCATATGGATACCTCTGTTCCTATAAAACGCAACGAAACTATCATTAAAAAAATAGTTAGTTAATAACTAAACTATTTAAGATGCGAAAGGAAGTGAACACGCCTGGTTTATGGTTAGTTCGTAGGATAGAACTACTAGGACGCGAGTATTAACCTTAGTAGCTGAATCCTGTGCTGCTACCACTTTGTTTAGTCGACAAGGTGAAAGTGCTGAAGGAGTAAGATCGTTTAGTCTTTCGAAACCAGGGTGTGACGTGAGTTTACATAATTATCTCCTAGCAGTGAGAAAACTAAATAACATGGGTCGTTGGGCAACAGAGTTTATGCACTTGAGAACGACAGTAAGTGAGCATTCCTTTTTTGTTGCTCAAATCGGTCAAATGTTAGCCCTAATAGAGGAAGAAAACGGTCAAGTGATTGATTGGGGAAGGTTATTTAAGAAGCTAATTAATCATGATGTTGTAGAGGCCATTACAGGGGATATCATCAGTACCATCAAGCATAAGAATAGTGAAATGCGGGAGATGGTTTCTGTCATTGAAAAAGAAGTTGCTGAGGAGAATTTAATCATAAGTATGGAGGAACCTTATAAAAGTATCTATCGCGAATTGCTTTTCGATGGTAAAGATGAAAGTTTAGAAGGGAATATTCTCAGAAGTGCTGATAATATAGATGCTTTGATGGAGTGTATCGGGGAAATTAAACTTCACAATTTCTATCCTTTTACAGAAAAGTACCATTCAATACTTACTAAGTTAGAACAATCCGACCTTGTCAGTGTTAAATATTTTGTCAAGGTAATATTGCTAGAACTAATAGCGGACTGCGGAATATTAATGCATAATGCATAATTAAAAAGTACATTCCGCACAAATACAACGAGCAAACATAGAACATAAAACAATACAATGCATTGTGCATAATTCTTAATTATGCATTAAGGAGAGACTGTGGATATTAATACTAAACTTGCTCAAATAGGTAACAAAATTGATCCGAATGGTGCTATAAGTTTTCCGGTTTACCATTCAGCTACCTTTGCCCATCCCGCGTTAGGAGAAAGTACGGGCTTTGATTATTCCCGTTCAAATAATCCTACTCGTCAAGTACTTGAAGATGCTATTGCTCAGATTGAGGGTGGCTTTAAAGGCTTCGCTTTTTCTTCAGGCATGGCGGCAATCTCGACCTTATTGACCTTGTTTAAACCTCAAGACCATCTCCTTGTAACCGAGGACTTGTATGGTGGCACCTATCGTCTTATTCAGAACGTCTTTACGAACTACGGAATAGAAGTTTCTTTTGTCGATACCAGTGATCTAGAAAAAGTAGAACAAGCTATTAAACCCAATTCTCGGGCAATTATCTGTGAAACCCCGACAAATCCCATACTTAGAATCGCTGATTTAAAGTCGTTAGCTGAGCTTGCCAAAGCCAACAATCTATTGTGTATTATCGACAACACGTTCATGACTCCTTTTTTACAACGTCCTATCGAATTAGGAGCAGATATTATTATTCATAGCGGCAGCAAATACCTTGGGGGACATAATGATCTAATAGCAGGTCTAGTTGTGGTTAAAGATCAAGCACTCGCAGATAAAGTCTACTATTTACAAAACGCTATGGGGGCTATCTTAGGACCCCAGGATTCTTGGCTATTAATCAGGGGGTTAAAGACTTTGGGATTACGGATGGCAACGCAAGAAAAAAATGCCAGAGAAATTGCTCAATGGTTAGCGGAACATCCTTTGATCGAAAAAGTCTATTATCCAGGACTATTAGGGCATCCTGGTCATCAAATTCAAAAGGAACAAGCCAGTGGCTTTGGGGCAATCGTCTCCTTTCAATTGAAATATCTGGAATTAGTTCCTGAAATATTAAAACGAGTGAAAATCATTTCTTTCGCCGAGAGTCTTGGTGGGGTGGAAAGTTTAATTACCTATCCTTGGACTCAGACCCATACCGATATCCCAATCGAAACAAGAGAACGAACAGGGGTTAACGATCGCTTGTTGAGGATGTCTGTTGGGATAGAAGCGGCGCAGGATATAATGAATGATTTGAGTCAAGCGATATCAGTGAAGAATTTGGACACCAAATAATGAACCGGCTCGAGGAGAGCCGGTTTTAACTATGTTGTTACAATTTATGAGCTGCTGAATCTACTGATTATTAATCTTAGCCTGTGCTGCTGCTAAGCGGGCAATGGGAACCCGGAAAGGTGAGCAGGAGACATAGTCGAGGCCGATCATATGACAAAACTCAATTGAAGAGGGTTCACCACCATGTTCACCACAGATACCCAATTCGAGGTTTGGATTTTTACCCCGTCCAAGGTCTACTGCGATCTTCATCAATTTGCCTACCCCGTCGCGATCAAGCACCTCAAAGGGATTATTGGCTAAAACCTTTTTATCTAAATAAGCCGGCAAGAATTTTCCTTCCGCATCATCGCGCGAGAAGCCTAACGTAGTTTGGGTCAAATCATTCGTTCCGAAGGAGAAGAAATCGGCGACTGTGGCGATTTCGTCAGCCGTAAGGGCTGCACGGGGAACTTCGATCATGGTTCCTACCTTATAAGCAAAAGTGACACCTTTTTCTTGCATGACCGCTTCTGCCATCTCAATTGTAAGTTTACGTAGAATTTCTAATTCTCTAATATGAATAACCAAAGGAATCATAACTTCTGGATGGATTTCAAAGCCCTCTTTAACTAAGCGAGCTGAGGCGAGGAAGATCGCCTTAACCTGCATCGCATAAATCTCGGGATAGGTAATCCCCAAACGACATCCACGATGCCCAAGCATCGGATTTAATTCAGATAACGAGCGAATATTCCTTAAGAGAGCTTCTTTTTCGTGCAATTCCTGAGGATTTTTACCGGTCATCTTAAGTTTAGTAATCTCAACAATTAAATCCTCAGCGTGAGGTAAGAACTCATGTAACGGGGGGTCGAGCAAACGAATGATGACTGGCAACTGATGCATAGCTTTAAGAATTCCGTAAAAATCTTCCTCCTGCATCGGCAAGAGCTTAGCTAAAGCAATTTCTCTATCTTCCTGAGATTGCGCAAGAATCATTTCTTGGACAATGGGAATACGCGCGGGATCCATAAACATGTGTTCTGTACGGCAAAGTCCAATACCTTCTGCACCAAAATCACGTGCCTTTTGAGCATCAACAGGCGTATCTGCATTAGCCATAACACTCAACTTACGAATCTCATCAGCCCAAGTCAAAAGGACTTGAAACTCATCGCTGATTGCAGGATCAATCATGGGTACCTGACCTTTAATAACCCGTCCAGTTGAACCGTCGATTGAGAAAAGTGTCCCTTCAGGATAAACTACACCATTGATAGTTACAGTGCGTTCGGTATAATCAATCTTCAACGCTTCACAGCCACATACTGCTGGTTTTCCCATATGACGGGCTACAACTGCAGCGTGACTGGTCATTCCTCCACGGCTAGTTAGAATACCTTGAGCGGCAAGGATCCCGTGAATATCATCAGGGGTTGTTTCTGTTCGTAATAAGATGACCTTTTCACCAGTTGCGGCGACCTTCTCAGCGTCATCTGCTTCAAAAACCAGTTTACCAGAAGCAGCACCGGGTGAAGCTGGTAAGCCTTTGGCCAACACTTCAAGTTTAGCACTCGGATCTAGGCGTCGATGCAATAACTGATCAAGTTGATCTGGTTCAATCCTGTTAATTGCTTCTTCCTTGGAGATAATTCCTTCACGACAAAGTTCAACAGCTACGCGAATAGCAGCTTGAGCTGTTCTCTTACCGTTTCTCGTCTGTAACATATAAAGTTTACCGCGTTCAATAGTAAACTCAATATCCTGCATATCGCGATAATGCAACTCTAAGTTTGTCGCAATCTCCACAAACTGGTCGTAAATAGCTTTGTTTTCCTCAGCCAAACTAGAAATTGGCAACGGAGTACGAATCCCAGCAACAACATCCTCCCCCTGAGCATTCATTAAGTACTCTCCATAAAGAGCTTTTTCACCCGTTGAAGGACTTCTAGTAAAGGCCACACCTGTACCCGAATCAGTACCCATGTTTCCAAAAACCATACATTGTACATTAACGGCTGTTCCAATGTCATCTGGGATACTGTTAATTTTACGATAGACAATGGCCCGATCATTGTTCCAAGAACGGAATACCGCCTGAATAGACTCATTCAGTTGCACTATTGGGTTCATAGGGAAGGGTTTACCCGTAGCACTCTGAATCAACTTTTTATATTCGGTAACCATCCATTTTAAGCTTTCCGGAGAAAGTTCAGAGTCATAATTAACTCCTTGTTTGACTTTGGCCTGTTCAAGAATACGTTCAAAATTATGATGTTCTACTTCCAGAACTACATCTCCGAACATTTGGATAAACCGTCGATAACAGTCATAGGCAAAACGTTCATTACCAGTAGCAGCCACCAACCCTTGAATGGTATCATCATTGAGACCTAAATTAAGTATGGTATCCATCATGCCAGGCATAGAGAATTTCGCTCCCGAACGTACAGAAACAAGTAAAGGATTAGTCTTATCTCCAAATTTTTTCCCGCTAATAGCCTCTAAATTTGCGATTGCCGGTACCATTTGATCCAACATGCCAGGTGGGAAGTCCCTATTATTAGTGTAATACTCGTTACAAGCCTCAGTTGTGATTGTAAACCCCGGTGGAACCGGAAGACCAATATTAGTCATTTCGGCCAAATTTGCCCCTTTACCACCCAATAAGTCTTTCATAGAAGCCTTTCCTTCTCGAAACAAATAAACATACTTCTTAGCCATGTTTCTCCCCCTTAAATATTATTTCTAAAACGATGCTAGCAGTCTCTTCAACCGCTTTGCTAGTGGCATCGATTATAGGACAACCAATTTTCTTCATAATACCGCGAGCATACTCCAACTCTAGCATGATTCGTTCTAAACTAGCGTAATTTGCCACAGCACCGAGACCGAGATTTTTCAAGCGCTCTGTCCGAATTTGATTTAATACATCGGGGCGTATAGTTAACCCAACAATTTTCTGGGGCGAGATCTGAAACAATTCCTCGGGAGGCTGAACTTCCGGAACTAAGGGAATATTGACTGCTTTTATACCTTTATGAGCTAAATACATACACATTGGAGTCTTGGAGGTCCGTGACACCCCTATAATGACTACATCAGCATGGAGTGCTCCCCTAGGATCTTTACCGTCATCATACTTTACGGCAAATTCTATCGCTTCAACTTTCCGAAAATACTGTTCATCCAAACGGTGAGTAATATTGGGAATATGACTAGGATCTAACCCGGTCTGATTCGATAAAGCATCGATGAGTGGTCCTAAAATATCCACAGTCTGTAACCCTTTTTCTGTTGCCTTCTCCTCTAGATAAAGCCGTAGTTCTTGAAGCACTAAGGTATAAACCAAAATAGCTTGTTCGTTAACAGCCTCTTCAATGATTTCATCTAGATGGGCTTCATCTCGAACATAAGGAACTTTACGAATGCGAGTGCGCACCCCACTGAATTGGGCTGCAGCTGCTCTACTGACAAATTCTGCCGTCTCACCTAAGGCATCCGAAACAACATAAATAACCGGAATAGATGAAGTCAAACGCTCACCCCAATTCTAGGATATATTCATTTATAATTGCAAATCGGCAATCTCGACAAAAATTTTACTGACATTCGTTTTAGAAAAACGACCAATCACTTCGTAGCGTTCTTCACCTAGTTCATCAATAAAGCCTTCAACTACAGGAAGTGTATGAATTTGATGCCGGACTATTTTTTTAACTGCATCTAAGACAGGTTCATCTGGTGTCGTCATAATTATATTAGGCATTCTAGTCATGATAACACCAATAGGTACTTGTTGAAGATCATACTTGCCAAGAGTTGCTTTCAAAAGATCTTTACGGGAGATCATTCCAAGCAGCACTCTTTCTTCACCAACTACTATAAGGCTACTTACGTTTTGAGTAAACATCACAACAATGGCATCATAAATACTCGAAGTTTCCCTGATCACTACAGGTACTGCTTTACACCCACTAACCCGCAATTCACGCATTTGAGCCGCGATCGGGGAAGGACCTCGTTTCTCTCGAAAAGAGTATCCAACTCGTGGTCGAGCATCAAGGATACCCGCCATGGTGAGAATACTAAGATCAGGACGTAGCGTGGCTCGCGTTAATTCTAAAACAGACGCAATTTTTTCTCCCGTTATTGGACTTGATTGCTTAACAATCTCAACGATACGCATTTGACGTCCAGATAATTCCACTATTCACCTTCTCCCTCATTCTGAGGCCAAAAATCCGTATGAGATTTTTATCCTTAATGTCGATGTTTTAGGGCTCCAAGCAAAAAAGGCAGCTTGATTTGTGCTCAAAATGGATCTTCAGGTATTATACTGATCTGATTATTTAATCATTAACACACTTTATTAGGCAATTGTACATCATTATTACGCTATTGTGTGTCATTATTACGCTATTGTGTATCATTATTACGTAATTATGTATCACAATACATCATAATTACATTCTACGTGATCTTAGTTTTTCCTTCTTTACCAAGCAAATTTTACACGAGGAAACTTAGATCACCAAGACACCCCAGCATTTCAACACATTGCCCTAAGAGCGCTACACGAGCCTTTTTTAAACTTTCATCTTCTACCATGATCATGACAGCTTGGAAAAGAGCCTCGATTAAAGGTACTAGTTCAAAGGCAAGCTCAAAGGCCGGTTCATATTCACTTTTAACTAAATAATCAGCAAACCGCCCTCTTCTTGCCAAAATTTCTTTAGCTAAATTTAATTCTACTTCATCTGTAAGTGACACCGTATCAAGGATCTGTGGAAGCTCCTTTTTGGTAAGATTATGGCATCGTATATAGGCCTGCTGATATGCTGCAAACCTTGGTTCTAGCCTTTTGTCCACTAAGATTCGAACTTTTTTAGTACAACGGTTGAGAAATTCACTTCCTTGAGCTAGCACAGCATCAACATTATCATAACGGAAGCCTTGCTCTTGAAGGACAAAACGTAACCGTTGGGCAAAGAAATCCCGCAGGATGGGCAATAGCTCCTCCAAGGACTTTAAGGCTGTACCTTGAAGAGTAAAAAATCTATAAGCTTCAGCGAAAATAATATCGATTGACAAATCCCACTTGGCAGCAAGCAGAATACTTACCACACCCTGAGCTTGGCGTCTCAAAGCATATGGATCTTGCGAACCGGTTGGTTGAATACCAATTCCAAAAGCACCCACGATCGCATCGATTTTATCAGCAATACTAACGATCTGCCCCGCAAGTGAATCTGGTAAAGTATCACCAGCAAATCTAGGCAAATAATGTTCTACTATTCCTCGGCATACTTCCGGGGCTTCGCCACTGGAAGCAGCATAGTCCGCGCCCATAATTCCTTGAAGCTCAGGAAAATCATAGACCATCAGGGTTACCAGATCAGCCTTAGCAAGGAAGGCAGTTCGTTTGACGATCTCCGCTTGTTTAGTATCTACGTCCAATAACTTACAAATAAAACCAGCAAGTTCACCGATCCTCTCAACCCGTTGTTTAACCGTACCCAGCTTCTCCTGATAAACGATCTTTCCTAATTTAGGAACTAGCTCTGCCAATTTAACTTTTTGGTCTTCCCGGTAATAAAAAGCGGCATCTTCTAAGCGAGCTTTCAGAACCTTTTCATTACCTGCCTTGACCTTCTCAAGGCAGGTTGTATCCCCATTACGTACAGTAATAAAGTAAGGCAGCAACTTCCCCTCACTCTGACGCACCGGAAAATAACGTTGGTGTTCGCGCATTGGAGTAGTTAAGACTGGCTCAGGAAGATGCATATACTGCA
The DNA here is from genome assembly GCA_049302575.1 of Desulfitobacteriaceae bacterium. GTDB lineage: Bacteria > Bacillota > Desulfitobacteriia > Desulfitobacteriales > Desulfitobacteriaceae > JBAQMG01. The sequence continues at coordinate 25,292 of JBAQMG010000021.1, forward strand.
GAGCTATTTCTCCAAGTAAAGCTGTTGGGTATTCTACAAGATGGGTGACCTCAGAAAGTAATTTCTGATCTTCAAAAACCCGAGCATTTATCTGCTGAGCTAGGTTTTGTATTTGAGCCCAGATCTTGCCACTTCGCTCCCCCTGATCTACAATCACATAGGCCAGACGTAAAGTCTCGACATACTCCCCAGCACTTTTCAAACTTAAAGCTTCAGAAGCTAGGGTTCTGTGCCCCCTAGACATCCGTCCGGACTCTAAACCTACAAACTCAAAAGGAACGACTTCTTCTCCATAGAGAGCCAATAGCCAGCGAATGGGACGGGCAAAGCGAAAATCCAGACTAGCCCAACGCATTGGTTTAGGAAAGTTAAGCGAAGTAATCAAGTCTAAACACAATTGTGGTAAAAGAACGCTGGTTTTTTGTCCTGCCTCTGACTTACGGGCATAAACATAAGGCACACCGTTCAACTCTTGAATGAATAGTTCCTCGACCTCAACACCCTGACCTTTGGCAAAGCCAAGAGCGGCTTTGGTCGGCGCCCCCCCAGAATCATAAGCAGCCTTTACTGCCGGACCCTTGATTTCCGCCTTCAAGTCCGCTTGTTTTTCCACCAAACCGCTCACCAAAACAGCTAAGCGCCGTGGTGTAGCATAGGCAGCCAAACTTGTAAACCCCACGCGCAATTCAAGCAGCCGCGATTTGGTCTGCTCTTCTAATTGCTTTAAAGCCCCAGGAGTAAATTTAGCCGGTATCTCTTCTGTGCCTATTTCTAACAAAAAATCTTTAGCCATGATTACTTACCCCCCACCTTGGCTTTGTTTAACAAAGGAAAGCCTAATTTCTCACGTTGTTCAACATAGGCTTGAGCGCACAAACGGGCCAAGGTTCTCACTCTCCCGATATAGCCCGTACGTTCAGTCACGCTAATAGCTCCTCTGGCTTCTAAAAGATTAAAAGTATGCGAACATTTCAAGACGTAATCATAGGCTGGCACGACCAAACCCACTTTCACGACCCGTTTTGCCTCTTTTTCATACATTTCAAACCAAGTTTGTAAGGCTTCTATGTCAGCCACTTCAAAATTATATTTGGAGTAATCAATCTCATTTTGCAAGTAAATATCTCCATAGGTAATGTTACCCGCCCACTCTATATCAAAAACACTTTCTTTGTTTTGGATATAAGTTGCCAATCTTTCCAAGCCATACGTGATTTCAGCACATACGGGTTGACAGTCAAGCCCTCCACATTGTTGAAAATAAGTAAATTGAGTGACCTCCATTCCATCAAGCCAGACTTCCCAGCCTAGTCCCCAGGCTCCCAACGTCGGAGATTCCCAATTATCCTCTACGAAACGGATATCATGTTCGCGAGGGTTGATACCTAAGCCTTCCAGGCTCTGAAGATAAAGCTCTTGAACATTTGAAGGTGATGGTTTAAGAATAACCTGGTACTGAAAATAATGCTGTAAACGGTTAGGATTTTCTCCATAACGTCCATCTGCTGGGCGGCGAGACGGCTCAACATAAGCTACCTTCCAAGGTTCAGGGCCTAAGGCTCGAAGAAATGTTGCAGGGTTCATCGTACCGGCACCTTTTTCCAGATCGTAGGGTTGGGCAATGATACACCCTTGTTCCCCCCAGAATCGATTTAAATTTAAAATCATTTCTTGAAATTTCATTCGTACCCTCCTTAAATATCAAAAACCCCGTCCCTGCAGCAATAAGCTACAGGGACGGGGTACTAATCCCGCGGTTCCACCCTGTTTGATCCTAATCAGGATCCCCTTAATTAAACAGTGTTCAGAGCTGCCCCACTCGTTCCTCCCTATTCGGTTTCCACCTTACCGAACTCTCTATGAAGGAGTTTACGAACTTCATTCTCATCATTACACCATCATTTAATTAACGATAATTATAATTCAATACCAGTTCGAGTGTCAACTCAAATACCCATTTCTGTCTGTGAATATATGGCTTCACGCGGATCACCTTTGTCTGTACTTTTTGCTGAATTATCAACTTCTAACTTACAATGAGCTAAGACCGCCCCTACTACACTTACAAGCCCCAGAAGACGCAGGCTTGGCCGTAGTCGCATCAATGCCAAGGTTAAGCCTAACCCTAAAGGTGCAGACACGCTAAAAAGGGTCTTGTTATTATGCTTAAGATTGATCTTAGTATGGTTTAAATCCCCAATCTTCTCTTGTATCCCCCCCAAAAACTCCCGCCCACGCTGTCTCCGTTCATCGCGATCATTATGCTTGGCCTTTTCGAGATCTGCCAAGGCTTTAACAATATCTCCTTGAGCAAGATGCAAAGAATTTCTGGCTTCCTCATAGCCTAACCCCATCCGTTCACGAAGAACATCAATCTTTTCAAGTTCCGTCCACAAAACTTCGCTCATATTACAGGCCTTCCTTCCGCTAGCTTAGTTCTGTCCCACGTTCATCGCTCAACATACTTTTTCCAACACTCCACGAACGTAAACTTCTTTCTAATTTCTGTTCACAATAACTCTGCAAGGTTTCCCTAATTTCTTGTTGCATCCAAGTAGTCCAACGCAACCTATCTAGTTTAGCCAGATCACCACTTAATAACCGCTTCATGAAAGCAATACTTCCAGCTTTTAACCAACGGCCGGGATAGCCAGCCAAACAAGACTCACAGAGAGTTCCCCCAGCCTGAGGACTAAAATATAAGCGTTCTCCCCCAATCTTAGCACCGCATTCCGCACATTCCCCCAAAACCGGAGAATACCCGAGTACCGTCATTAGACGTAAAGTATAGGCACTTTGAACTAGTAAAGGTTCATATTGGGCTAATAAAAAAAAACAGGTTAAGGTTAAAGTAAACAACTCGGGTTGAGGGTGCTCTGATATTACCGAAATATCTAATAATTCGGCAATTCCTGTTGCTGCCAGCGTACGATCAAGGTCATCCCACAAATGCGGAAAACTTTCCTTAGGACTTACTTGACTCACAGTATCGAGACTACTCCCCTTATGAATCAAAAAGTCAGCATAGGTAAATAACTGTGTTCCACCCCTCTGACGACTTTTTGGTTTACGAACACCTTTGGCGATAGCTTGAAGCTTGCCTTTTTCCCGGGAGAAGATCGTCAAAATGCGATCCGACTCGCCATATTCCCGGCTGCGTATAACTATAGCGTCAGCATGGTAAACGGCCACTCCCGGTTCCACTCCTTTTAGTAATCCATAATCCATAATTAATTCCAAAGGAAACTCTTCCCTTGTCTCAGATGTTTTATTATTTTACCCCATCATATTTAAGAAAATGCAACATTTGCGTCTCCAGAGTTTTATTATATACCCAGCCTAGGTGGTACAACACTAATGTCAACGACGGATTGACCGAGCCTCAAATTTTATCAAAGATCGGCTTTAAGTCTACTGTAAAATCAGGGAAAACAGACACCTCCACCACTTCAGTTTCAGTATAAGATTCAGACCTTCCGTATCTATTATTTGGCAGTAAGGTAAATACACTAATAAACTTACCGTCCGACTCTACTATCCAGTATTCTTTAACCCCTGCTTTTTCACAAATAACAAGAATATCTGGCTGCACAACAAATGTGGTTTCTTCATCTTTTTCGTTAGTTTCGGGAAGTCTTAAATCAAAGGGAGCAGCAAACACCTGACAAGGCTTATCTTTAAGATAATTGTTGAATTGAGTTAAAAGCCCCCTTGATATCGCCTGATGTTGCAATTTCTTTATGCTAATTTCATCTTTCACCTAGTCGATTATACCATTTTGTGGGCATCACGTCACGATACCTACTATATTCATAACTAAACACCAAGCTTTTTTGGCTCAGTTTTTTCTGAAAACCTTGTATTTTACATATGAACAACCTGCTTCAAAATAAAGCTCAGGCTTCTCCAGCACCCGATGAAGCCCCAATTGGATTTGCCCCTTCAGAACTGGCGGTAAAATGTAGTTTTTTTAAAACGTCTTCATCGCCAAACGCCGCTTTTTAGTGATCGGCAAAGACAAAAGACCAGCACTAAGCAAAGCAAAGAATGCCAACATCAACCAAGACCAGGCAAAGCCAGCGACATCTGCAACAAACCCAAACAGCGGAGAGCCCACTAACATACCCACCCAGACCATCGTACCCATCGTTCCTGTAGCGACCCCAGCTAAGGCGCCCCCGACCATCTCTACCGTCATCACGATCATAAGCGCATTCCAACCCAGAAAACCAAGCCCCATCAGACCGACCAACAAGAACACAGTACCCAAACTTGACCCGCGCGGTAGCCAAGCCATTCCAACTGCACTGATAGTTGACAGCAGCAAGAGCATAAACATTGGTTTCCTTCTGTTACCTTGAAACAATCTGTCACTGATCAGGCCCCAGCCAATGCGACCCACTGCACCAGTCACCATCAGCACTGTGAGGGTAATCCCGGACATTGCTAAGCTGAACCCTACTTCTTGCTTAAAATAAAGCACGAGAAACGAAGTGATGCTGACCTGGGACAGACCCATAAAGAAAGAAATAGCACTGAGAATAAGAAGAGCGGGGTTCGTGAACATCTGCCGCAGCGATCCCTTTCCCAAGCCAGCCTGCCTATATGCTTGCCCCTGTCCCACTCGTTCGTCTGCTCCCCCATCCTCTGGCTGTTCCCGGTAAATGACAAGGGAGATCACGAACGTGCCCAGCATCAAGAGACCAGAGATGAGAAAAGCTACCCGCCAGCCATAGTGAAACGCCAAAAAGGGCATCATAACGCCACTAATCGCACCACCTAACGTCACTCCGGTTTGTTTGATACCCATAGCGGTCGCCCTGAACTTTTTGTTGAACCAGACAGAGATCCCCTTAACGGACACCTGATTGATCATGCCGTAGCCAATTCCACCAACAAAAGCCAGGATGAGTACGACCTCATAGCCGCCAGCTAGGACATAGAGAACAAAGGAGCCGCCCATCACCGCCAAACAAATAAGAAGGAAACGACGAGCCCCCATCCTATCGACGAACAAGCCAGAAGGTATAGCGATAAACACCGAAGATAAGTACATCGCTGACGTAAACAGCCCCAATTCACCCAGACTAAGATGAAATTCCGTTCGCAGGAAAGGCGCCACTGAACCCCAGGCATAAGCCCCCATAGACATAACAGTTTGTGAAAGAGTCAAGACCACGAGGATCACCCAGCGATAACTGTTGGGTTTTTCCAGTATTGCAGTTCTACCCATGATGAATCTCCTCGCTGCCTGTATTATTTCCGTGTCGCTCTTAATTAAATCTGCAACCCCACCTGAAACCCTTCATGGACAGCATCCATAATCTTGCCCGGGCTTTTGCAGTCCCCTAACGCGTATAAAGCCGGTACCTTATTTTGCAATTCAGCCTCCAGCCTGCTGTCAGCCTCCACTCCCGCGGCTATTACCACTGCATCCGCCGAAATCAGTTGCTCACCGCCCTTCCTTTCCACCAGAACACCGACGCTGGCAATTTCCTTAACGCAGGTATTAGTAAGAATCCTGACACCGTAATCCTGCAAATTCAGCATTAAAGGCACCTTTACGGCATGGGGCATATCCCTAGCAACTTCAGGCAACATCTCGATAACGGTTACCTCTTTCCCCTTTTCCGCCAGCCATTCCGCCGTTTCCACACCTACCTGCCCGCCGCCGATAATAGCTACCTTTTCTCCTATATTACTGTAACCATTTTCCAGGAGATCTACTGCCCAGTAAACGTTACCCTGTTCAATGCCTTTAAGAGCCAGGCTGATACGCTTGCCGCCCGTCGCTAGGATTACAACGTCGGGCTGGAAGGCTAGAACAGCTTCTTGGTTGGCTTCCAGACCTAATTCCACTTTGACGCCTAACTGCGCGATCTGGCGCCGATAATAATCAACGATCTTCCTCAATTCGCCCTTGCGGGGAGGCTTCTCAGCTAGTAAAATAGTGCCCCCCAGTTCTTTTTCTTTTTCCCAGATGGTAACTCTATGCCCCCTAGCGGCGGCGGTAACGGCTGCTTCCAGCCCCCCAGGCCCACCGCCGATTATCAACACCTTCTTCCTCCGTTCCGGTGGAACAGAGTTGACTTCAATCTCCCCTTCTTTGCCCGCCAGCGGGTTGAGGATGCAGGTAATGGGCACCCCCTTGATCACGTTTTCTGCACAGCCCTGACAACAGGAAACACAGGGGCGGATGTCTTCATACTTGCCAGCGGCAACTTTTTGAACCCAGTAAGGGTCGGCAATTAGCGGCCGCCCTAGGGCGATCATATCAGCCCGTCCTTGCTGTAAAACGTCCTCGGCAAAATCCACGCTGCGAATCTTGTTAGCCGTAATTACCGGAACGGTAACGCCGTTCTTGATGTTTTCCGCTAGGTGCACGATACAGCCTTCCGGCGTCCCTATCGGGGCTTCTGCGGAGATAAAGTTCCTTTCCTGCAATACAGCACCAAAACCGACAGAAACGCTGATGGCCTTGATGCCTGCCATTTCCAACCTCTGGGCAATTTCTCGGATCTCTAGGAGAGAATTGCCGCCCTCCGGTTCCTGACCGTTCATGCGGCAGATGAGGGGGAATTCGGCGCCTACTTCCTTTTGCACCCTAGCAATAATTTCTAAAACAAAGCGCATGCGGTTTTCTAAGCTACCGCCGTAATGATCCGTACGCTTGTTGGCCCAGGGCGAGAGAAACTCGCCGCATAGATACATATGAGCGCAATGGATGGAGATGACATCAAATCCCGCCTCAACAGCTCGGCGGGCGGCCTGACCAAATTTTTCCACAATCTCTTCAATCTCTTCCACTCTCAGTTCCCGTGGCACGACCTGCCCAGGAAAGGGGTGGGCTAGGACTGAAGGAGCAACGGGAAGCTGACCTCGGGTAACCTCCAGGTAGCCATTATGCAGGCTTACGCGCCCAGCCCTCCTGCCGCCATGGGAAAGCTGGATGGCCGACTGTGCACCGTGTTTTTTGATAACTGCGCTGAGTTTTTGGAGCATGGGAATATACTTATCGTCATCAATTGCTACCGCATTTTTAGCATTATTGCCTATCGGAAAATCAACAATGCCGTCCTCAACGGTAACCAGCCCTACCCCGCCTTTTGCTCTCTCAGCATAAAAATGGATCATCCGCTCAGTGATAAAGCCATCCTGAGCAAAATTGTTGGTCATGGGCGCCATGACTACCCGGTTTCTAATTTCCAGGTTACCGATTTTGATAGGGGAAAGAATCTTCACTGTCATCCTCCTTGCTACTGGCGCAAATTTACTACATAATAACTTAATTATAAACTCCATTTCAAAGCAGTCTAATTTATACACAACACCGATTGAACAACAGTATCTTTCTTGATGCTTACCAAAACATGGCTGATCCTTAAACGCGAAGCATGATGTCCAATAGTAGACCGCATGGAGAGCAACCCCTTTAAGCTATTTTGAGCAGCCATTTTTAACTTCAACTTTTATTATAATCAAGCATACGTTATCATTCAAGTCTGAAATAACTTAAATAACTTAAATAACTGAAATATCAGAATTTAAAGAAGTATTGCACATTAAATAACAACATACTAGCCAAGGAGTGATTGCGAAATGAATTATATTACACGTGATATGGAAAAAATAGTTGCCACGTTATCTGAAGAATATCCTGCAATTTTAATTACAGGACCGAGACAGGTTGGAAAAACAACAATGCTTCAAAAGTTAATGGAGGAAACAGATAGAACCTATGTGTCACTTGATGATTTAAATATTAGAGCATTGGCAAAATCTAACCCAGCAATGTTTTTTCAATTATATAAAACACCAATATTTATCGATGAGGTGCAGTATGCACCAGAACTTTTCACCTATATTAAAATATAGTAAACTATGCAGATATTGCGCGAGATGCTGATATAAATCAAATTACAGCAAAAAGCTGGATGGCAATTTTAGAAACGCTAGGCATCATATTCTATCTGCATCCGTATTCTAACAATATCCTAAAAAGAACGTTAAAACACCAAAGCTATATTTTTATGACACCGGTCTTTGCACCTATCTTACAAAGTGGAGCAGTCCTGAAACGCTGGAAAGCGGTGCAATGAATGGTGCTGTGTTAGAAAATTATGTGGTTAATGAGATATTTAAGAGCTATAACAACTCAGCAAAAATTCCATTCATATATTATTACCGAGATAAGAATATGAAGGAAATAGATTTGATACTTGAAGCTGATGGAAAACTATGCCCCATTGAAATTAAGAAAACGACATCACCAGCGTCACAGTTAACCAATATATTCAAAACGCTTGATAGAGCAACTATAGAGCGTGGCAATGGTGCTGTGCTTTGTATTAAAGAAGAACTAATGGCGTTTGATAGTAAGAATTATATCATTCCAATTCGGCTTATTTAATGTCTGATCTGATAAAAGAAAAACGGCGTGTTTCAAATCAACCTTACACTTTTACGCTATTGCATATTTTATAATCCTTGATATCACTGTATTTGAGAGATAATCTAGGTTTAAAAGCGATAAGGTTAAATTGCCATTTCTGAAACACGCCCTAATAAGTAGAAGGACGTTTTTCTCATTTGAACAACGCGGCTACGAGGGACATCTTCATGAATTATGCATTATGCATTATGCATTAAATTAACCCCCGCGCTCGTACCGAGACGATCAGCCCCAGCTTCAATTAACTGTAAAGCCAATTCTCTGGTCTTGATTCCGCCAGAGGCCTTAATCTTTACATCTCCGCCTATCCAGGCCTTGAGGTTGCGGACATCCTCAACCGTAGCTCCACCACCAGCAAAACCAGTTGACGTTTTAATAAAATCCGCTCCAACCTTAGTCACAATTTCTGCCGCCTGCTTTTTTTCATCCTCGGTTAAAAGTGCTGTTTCAATAATCACCTTAATCATCAGACCACAGGAATGAGCGGCCTCTACTACCCTCCTCATATCTTGTTCGACTGCTTCCCAAGCAGCGGACTTGGCGCAACCAACATTCATCACTAGGTCTACCTCTTTGGCGCCAAAAGCTTTGACAGCGAAGACCTCCTGAACCTTAACCTCAGTGAGCGTAGCCCCTAAAGGAAAACCGACCACTGCCGCCACTCCTACACCAGTACCATGTAAAATTTTAGCAGCAATCTTTACATAACAAGGATTAACGCAGACCGTAGCAAAATGATTGGTTTTCGCTTCGTGGCATAAGTTGACAATTTCTCTCTCCGTGGCCTCTGCTTTCAATAAAGTATGATCAATCATCCCTGCAATATTCATTTTTTCACTCTCCTTATGACTTACGAACGATCTCGGTTATAACCAAACTCCTTCAAAGAATCCGGCTTGTTTCTCCAATCCTTCTTGACCTTAACCCAGAGTTCTAAGAAAACTTTGCTGCCCAACAAAGTCTCAATATCTTGGCGAGCTAAAGTACCAATCTCTTTCAGCATTTGACCCTTTTGTCCAATAATGATCCCTTTTTGGGAATCCCTTTCGACAATGATCTGGGCTCTTATTTTAACCAAAGATCGCTTCTCCTCTACCTCCTCGATGATTACGGCAATAGAATGGGGAACTTCATCCCTTGTTAAATCAAGTACCTTTTCTCTGATAAGCTCAGCCATAATAAAACGTTCTGGTTGATCAGTGAGCTCATCTGTTGGATAATACAGTGGACCCTCAGGGATCTGATTATAAAGTACTTTTAAAAGTTCCTCAGTATTTTCTCCGTTTTTAGCTGAAATCGGAACCACGGCCAGAAAGTCTACCAGCTTTGCGTATTTCTCGATACTTTGCATCAATTGATCTTTGGTTACTAAATCAAGCTTATTTAAAGCCAAGACGCAGGGCGTACTGGACTGTTTAATCATCTCTATGACATATTCTTCACCCGGACCATAGGTAGCTGAAGCGTCAACGACATAGACAATAACATCGACTTCACGAATCGAGTCTTTGGCAGCTCCGGTCATAAACTCTCCAAGTTTATGTTTCGGTTTATGTACCCCTGGAGTATCCAGAAATACGATCTGACCTCTTTCCTCTGTGAGTATACACTGTATCTTATTACGGGTAGTCTGAGGCTTGTCCGACATGATTAAAACTTTTTGCCCCAACAAATGATTAAGTAACGTCGATTTTCCAGCATTCGGTCTACCGATCACTGCTACAAAGCCGGAACGAAATCCTTTAGGTAAATTTGCTTGTTTCAAGTAAAGTCCCACTTCCTTTATAAAAACTCCGGTCCAAAAGAATCCGGCAATAATTGCGATAATTTCGTCACCTTAGTCTCTCCCTGTCCATTAATAAGTATAACTGAACAATTCAAGGCAAACTCGCGCATAACCTGACGACACGCCCCACAGGGTGAAGGAAAGACCTTTTGAGGAACATAGATTGCTATACTTTCTAATTGCTGCTCACCTTTGGCTATTGCTTGAAAGATGGCATTGCGTTCTGCGCAGATCGTCAAACCGTAACTAGCATTCTCCACATTACAGCC
>JBAQMG010000022.1:0-15084 GCA_049302575.1 Desulfitobacteriaceae bacterium
CCCCTACTCCGTTAGCAAGAGCGACTCCATAATTTGCTGCTAAACCACTTCGCGCAAAAACAAGGGCAACAACCTGACTATCGGGCAATTGTATAGCCCAACCTGTGGGTACTTTAACCGTCTCACCGGATTGCAAGATAATTTCTCGTTCAAGACAAGCCCGCAAATCAACCCCCGCTGCACCAGGCGTTTCATAACTAGGTATAGCACTACGCTTATCTCCAGACACATTCTTTAATCTAACCTTGATTCGTTCCATATTAATCCTATCTCCTCTACTTATTGCTCGTATCCCGAATACTACATGGCCACCTTTTTTCTAAGCTAACTGAATAATCCAGAGCAAAATGAGTCACTGATTCACTATATATGACGTTTCAAGAGCTACCGTTGAGTTGTGGATAGTGCCACATTGTGGACAAGCCATTTGGGGTCTGTCTTAAAAGAGCTTGTCCACACTCTCCACAAGCCCTACTAGGAAAAAACGGTTATTGTTGATAAAGCAGTGCGCGCCTCAACATGGTGCCGAAGCAATTTAGGAAGCAACGGAAACGTCCCTTCTACTTCCTACTCATGCAAAAAGAAGACAGTTAATCCTGTCTTCGAAGTCGTTCTAAACCTATCCTGCTAGAAAGTCAGCAAAATTGTTAAGTGAGCATTTAGCGGAATTAGCGTCAATGAACGCAGACAATAAAGCGGTAAGCACGACAAAGGTACTAGTCCATGGCTTAAACATGGATGCCTCGAACAAGGATGTTCGAGGTGCAACATCGCCATGGATGGCAATAGATGTTGTATTCATTTTCGAGGTGCAACATCGCCATGGATGGCAAGGTGTCGGAAGGCGATTAGTGGCGGATGGACTGATGCCGTTTTTGCCATGGACGGCAAAAAAACGGCGTACTTGCAGTAATACTTTTAGGTTTGGAGACGTTAGTCTCCAGTGGAGAGTAACGCCACGAGGCAAGCTGGAGATATAAACTAATGCCGAGTGGATGTAGCATTATTGTCAAGTGAATAGCTAATGTAATGCATGCGAACGTGCACTTTTGCTGGATTTGCAAGGTCGTTCCCAAGTTCCTTTTTGCCCTAATCCCAATTTGCCCCACTCACAAAATCAGCAACCTTAACCTCATGCCCCGCTGGACCCATCATCGTTAAACTAATTCTATCCCTTTGCCAAAGTTGATTCACAACCCGCTTTACATCCTCTAAGGTTACTTTGTCTAACTTTTCTACGACATCTTCTGGAGTAAGTACACGATCATAGGTCAATTCTGTTTTTCCTAGGCGACTCATCCGACTACTCACAGATTCTAACCCCAAATAAAGGCCACCCTTGATCTGGGCCTTAGTGCGTTCTAATTCTTGAGTAGTTATACCCTCCACCTTAATCTTCCCGATTTCCGCGAGAATACATTCAACAACTTCCTTAGTGTTGTTTGGACTAGTTCCAGCATAGATCGCAAAAAGTCCTGTATCGACATAAGTTGAGTGGTAGGTATAAACTGAGTATGCCAAACCCCTTTGCTCTCTGATCTCCTGAAAAAGGCGTGAACTTAAGCCCCCACCCAAGACGTTATTAATAATATGCATCGGATAAATGTCCTTATCATTTTGTCCAAGACCAGGGACCCCCAAGATAAGGTGCATTTGCTCAGTCTCTCTAGTGATAAAGCGTTCTATCGTTTGGCCTGTAGGGGTTCCTTCCAGAACCCGACGCCCTCCGCGCTTAAAGTCTTTAAATATTAGAGAAAGTTTTTGTAAGATCTCTGCATTGTTTATCTTGCCAGCAACAGCAATGACGAAGTTATCAGGAGCATAATGTTGTTCCATATAGTCCAAAATCTTTTCACGGCTAAGCGAGCGAATACTATCTACTGTCCCAAGTATGGGTCTCCCCAAGGGATGGTCATTCCACACATATTCTGAAAACAGATCGTGGATCAGCTCGTCCGGAGAATCTTCGTACATTTTTATCTCTTCGATGACCACATTTTTTTCTTTTTCAATCTCCTTCTCATCGAAAAGAGACGAAAAAAACATATCACTTAAAACATCGATTGCCAAATCAAGGTCTTCATCCAATACCTTAACATAAAAACAGGTATATTCCTTAGTTGTAAAGGCATTAAGTTGACCGCCTACTGCTTCCAGAGATTCAGCTAAGTCCCGTGCTGTTCGTTTTGCTGTACCCTTGAAAAACATATGTTCTATAAAATGGGATATTCCTTCATAGCCCTTAACTTCATCCCTCGATCCTGCCCCAACCCACAGACCTATAGATACAGAACGCACATGTTCTATTTCCTCAGTAATAACCCTAACTCCGTTTGGTAATACCGTCTTTTGATACAAACACTTTCACTCCCCAACCTTATTAATTCATAATGCATAATTAACAATTTCTAATTCACATCGCACCATTGCTGCAGATAATAACTATTGGGGTAATTTTTAAAAAAGTTTTTTTATTGATAGCTTTTGAAGAAATATAATATCTTATTCATAATTATGCATTATGCATTATGCATTATGAATTGATTTCCCGTTATGCATTAATCTTTGCTCCATGGCAAAGATTTGCTCTTTACCTCCTGTTCACTTAGCAGTGGGACACTCTTAAGCCTTTGTCCAGCGACCCAAATTTCACAGCGACCTAACTTTTCCCCAGCAACTACCGGTAAATCTTGACCTCTCTCCCATATTACGCGGGTTTCGAGCTTCTCACTACTACTTTTTCGTATACTTACCAACAAAGGGTATTCAATAAAGGCCTTAACAGCAGCGAAACCTATGAGCGGAAATTCTGCCATAACTTGACCTGGTCCAGCAATCTTAATTGTTTCCGTTTTTAAAAATCCCCATTCCAATAATTTCTGTGCATCACCAAATCGATCAGGTGCATTCAAAACAACGACTACCAGTTGCCGACCTTCTTTTGTAGCGGAGGCCACCAAACACTTTCCTGCTGCAGTAGTAGTACCAGTTTTTACCCCATCTGCGAAAGGATAATTCCAAAGAAGTTTATTGGTATTTCGTACATTCATAAAAGTATCTGGTTCTAAAAAATGAATATTTGTTTCCTTTTGACGAGTAATCGAAGCAAAAGCAGGAAGCTGCAAACCGTGACTAGCCATTAAAGCTAAATCGTAAGCGGTTGAATAATGGTCTTTATTAGGCAGGCCGTTTGTATTAATAAAGTGAGTATTCTGTGCTCCCAGTGTGAGTGCCTTTCTGTTCATCAACTTGAGGAATTCTTGCTCACTTCCGGCAATTTGTTCCGCAATAGCTACACAGGCATCATTACCGGAACGTACTAAAGCACCCGTAATTAATTCATAAAGTGTAATCTGCTCTCCCGGATCAAGATGTAAAGTCGATTCACCAACGGCTGCAGCCTTTGGACTGACTGTCACAACCTCATCAGGACGACCCAACTCTAAACCTAAAATTGCCGTCATTATTTTGGTCGTACTTGCTGGGGGCTTCCGTTTAAAAGCTTGTTTATCAAACAGTACATCTCCAGTAGTCACATCCATAAGCACTGCTGCCTCAGCACTGACAAGCGGTCGAGAGTCCTGGTTTTGAGAACCCGCGGCTTCAGCGACCGGGACAATACTTATGCTTAAAAGAAAGACGCAGCACCAGGCTTGCATCCATTTTTGCCCGACCATTAAACCACCTCATTTTCTTTTCCTATGAGGTAGTATTTCCGAAGTTATCAAATGTTATCAGTTCATTTATAGTTTTCAAGCTATATCCTTGCTGAGCTAATTGAAACAAAATTAACGGCAAAGCTTTAAGAGTATTTTCTTTAGGATGCATTAAAACGATTGTGCCACACTTATTGGGCTTTATTCCAAAGCGCATCTTCGGATTAAGGACTCTTTGAGCGATGACTTCAGGAGTACTTTCCGGCCGCCAATCTACGGTATCCAAGGTCCAAAGAGTCGTGGAATAACCTAATTCCGCAGCTGCTTGGAGACCTGTTACACCTTTTTCACCATAGGGCGGAGCATAATAATGCGTTTTATTTCCAGTAATCCCAAAAATAATTTCCTCAGTCTTCTTGATTTCTTCTTGATTAGCTTTAACCGAAAGACGATCGGGGTGGGGGTGAGAGTAGCCATGGTTCTCTATTTGATGTCCTGCTTCAGCAATGACTTGTACTAAATCTGAATGATTCTTTGCCCAACGTCCCGTTAGAAAAAAGGTAGCTTTAACCTTACCTTTGGCCAATTCCTGCAAAATACCGGGAATATACTCCTCGCCCCAATCAACATTAATCGTTAAAGCCATAACCTGTTGAACAGTATTAATTTGCTCAATAGGTTTAACAGTCGGATTAGCGAGCCCACTGGCCCACCTCGTTGTTAACAGACCAACCAGAGATAGTACTATTAAGCCGCTGAATGCCGCAAACCTTAAAGTCCGTCTGCGAATAAACATCAATCCGCGCCCCCTTTCCCTTTAGATTTATGCACTGGGAGGAAGGTACAGACTGATTTATTTACCCTATTTACTTCGATTCTAATCTGGGGTTTGGCATAGCATCTTTACGGGATAGATTCAGACGTCCCTGTTTATCCACTGCTGTAGCCTTAACTAAGATTTCATCTCCAACTCTAACCACATCTTCAACCTTCTCGACCCGTTCATGAGCTAACTGTGAAATGTGGACTAGCCCTTCTTTACCGCTTAGGCCTAATACACCAGGAATAACCTCTACAAAAGCTCCAAAATCCATCACACGCATGACCTTGCCTTTATAGATTTGGCCTACTATTACTTCTTGGGTGAGTGACTTAATGATTTTCAGAGCTTTTTCTCCGGCTTCTCCATCGATAGCAGAAATGAAAACTCGACCATCATCTTCGATGTCAATCTTTACCCCGGTTTCTTCGATAATTTTCTTAATCATTTTACCACCGGGTCCAATGACATCTCTAATTCTGTCAGGATGAATGATATGCGTAATAATTCGCGGGGCAAAGAGTGAAAGTGTGGGGCGTGCTTGGGGAAGAACAGCTAACATTTTATCCAAAATAAAAAGTCGCCCGGCCTTGGCTTGCGCAAGGGCTTTACCTAAAACTTCTTCAGAAACTCCTTTGATCTTGATATCCATCTGAAGAGCGGTTATTCCTTGACTCGTACCCGCTACTTTGAAATCCATATCTCCAAAATGATCCTCTAACCCTTGGATATCTGTTAAGATCGCAATCTGCTCAGCTTCTTTAATTAAGCCCATGGCCACTCCGGCCACTGGCGCTTTAATCGGAACACCAGCGTCCATCAGTGAAAGCGTACTTCCGCATACAGAGGCCATTGAGCTTGAACCATTCGATTCTAAGACTTCAGATACTAAACGGATCGTGTAAGGAAATTCAATTTCGTTGGGGAGTACGGGGAGTAAGGCACGTTCTGCTAAAGCTCCGTGTCCGATTTCCCGCCGCCCAGGCCCACGCATCGGTCTAGTCTCTCCCACACTAAACGGCGGAAAGTTGTAATGATGCATATAGCGCTTAGAATCTTCGAGACCTAAGCCGTCAAGAATCTGTTCATCCCCTACAGCGCCTAAGGTTGCTACAGTTAAAACTTGAGTTTGTCCTCGAGTAAACAGACCTGTACCGTGGGTTCGAGGGAGAATTCCCACATCAACAGTAATGGGTCTAACTTCGTCTAAAGCACGTCCATCAGGTCGAATATGTTCCACAGTAATCAGCTTGCGTACAATCAGCTGTGAAATATCTTCCAGATAGTTCTTGATGAACCTTTGATCATCAGGGTATAGCTCTGCAAAGTGAGCTATAGTTTCATTCTTGACTTCATCAATCGCAGCTTCGCGTGCCTTTTTTTCTTCAACTCTTACGGCAGTATCAAGCTTAGCATAGGCATAGGCTTTCACTGCTTCTGTAACATTCTGCGGTTTAACTGCAATTTTAACTTCTCGTTTAAGCTTAGCTAAGCCTTTTTCAAGAGCTGTTGCCCTAAAGTCTTCAATAAATTCACAAATCGTCCGAACCTCAGCATGTCCAAACATAATGGCTTGAAGCATTTTATCCTCAGGTACTTCGTGTGCCGCAGCTTCTACCATCATCACTGCATCTTTTGTTCCGGCGATCGTTAAATTCAACTTACTCTTTTCCGTTTGAGCAACCGTTGGATTTATGATAAATTCATCATCGACTAATCCTACTGTAACAGCAGCAATCGGTCCATCAAAAGGTATATCTGAGATCGTAAGTGCCGCAGATGAGGCATTAATAGCTGTAATATCTGACGCACAATCCTGATCCACCGACATAACGATATTCACAACTTGAACTTCATTGCGAAAACCTTCTGGGAAAAGTGGTCTGATTGGTCGATCAATCAGACGAGCTGAAAGAGTTGCTTTCTCACTGGCACGTCCCTCTCTTTTGATAAACCCACCTGGAATTTTACCTACTGCATAGAGACGTTCCTCAAATTCTACAGTCAAAGGAAAAAAATCAATTCCTTCTCTGGGCACTGCACTACCCGTAGCATAAGCTGAAACTACGGTATCTCCATAGCGTAAAAACACTGCTCCACCGGCCTGTTTGCCAATTTTACCGGTTTGGAACGTCAATGTTCTTCCACCTATTTGGAGCGACTTCTCGAGTATTTCCTGTTTCACAATGAAACCTCCTTAAATTCTTTCAATCCTTGTTATAACCTGTTTCTTTTTCGACATAATAATTATTATTTCCTGCATTTGAGTTAAAAAATCTACACTAGTCAACTTTACTTAAACTTACTGACTAGTATAACCGAAAAATGGCACTATAAATCGAATGATAAGGCTCATTTACTAACTGTCTCATGCCGTAAGCTATACAATCTAAATGTATGAACTAGGGTTGGTTGATACACTTGGTCCAGTTGGGACAACATTGCAAACATTGCAATAGCTATTCTAATAAGTTATAGTTAAACATCTGTCGATCTCGTGCGGACATGCTGCTCCTTAAGAATACTTTCAAATACCGTGGGCGTTTGTATTTTTATGTATTCTTATCCTAGTTTCTAAAAAAACTAAATAATGGTTTTTATAGGGATTATTATCTCTATAATATTTGGCGGGAAGTTAGTTTTATGGTTTATGCAGAACCTTGTCCCATCTACATTAAGAGAAGGCGAGAGTCAATTTAAAACAGGAGGTAATATTTACTTGACTAAAGAAAGTAAACTCCAAATTATTCCCCTTGGTGGACTAGGGGAAATCGGAAAGAATACAACTGTCATCCGCTATAATGATCAAATCTTGTTAATTGATGCAGGTCTGGCTTTTCCTGACGATGATATGTTGGGGGTCGACCTCGTTATTCCAGATTATACTTACCTCATTGAAAACAAAGACCTAATATTGGGAATCCTGATCACCCATGGTCATGAAGATCATATCGGGGGACTACCCTACTTGTTGAGACATTTGAACGTGCCTATTTACGGAACACGCCTAGCCATCGGTTTAATTCAATATAAACTAACTGAAGCCAAATTGGGACAAGTAACCACCAATGTAATCCAGCCAGGAGATACCATGAAACTGGGTTCGTTCACCGTAGATTTTATCAATGGGAGTCATAGCATACCCGGCGCAGTTGGTTTAGCCCTTCATTCCCCCCTAGGAACTATCGTTCACTCTGGAGATTTCAAACTGGATCATACCCCGATGGGAGGAGGGGTTCTTGACTTACACAAGTTTGCAGAACTTGGCGACAAAGGAGTTCTTTGTCTCATGTCTGACAGTACGAATGTGGAACGCCTAGGCTATACAAAGTCTGAGCGACTCGTTGGACAAAATATCGACAAGGCCTTTGCGGACGCTGAGGGGCGAGTTATTTTCGCCAGTTTTGCTTCCAATGTCAATCGACTTCAGCAAGCGATCTCCGCCGCCTTCAAATACCAGCGCAAGGTTGCTATCGTCGGCCGAAGTATGATCAATGTTGTTAGCATAGCTGCTGAGCTTGGGTATCTCGATATCCCGGAAGACACGGTCATTGACACCGACGAGGCCATGCGCTTACCGGGCAATGAGGTGTGCATCCTTACGACAGGCAGTCAAGGCGAGCCGATGGCTGCGCTTACCCGCATGGCGATGCATAATCATCGTCAGATTTCCATCTATCCAGGGGATACTGTGATTCTTTCTGCTTCTCCCATCCCTGGAAATGAAAAAGCAGTCTCACGAAATATTGATCAGCTTCTCAAGTTAGGGGCCAAAGTCATCTATGAATCCATCTCGGGGATGCACGTATCTGGTCACGCCAGCCAAGAAGAGCTTAAACTAATGCTCAGCATGGTAAAACCGAAGTACTTTATTCCGGTTCATGGGGAATACCGCATGCTCATGAAACATGCTGAACTAGCTGTGCAACTAGGAATTCCACGAGAAAATATTTTTGTGGCCGAGATTGGCAATGTGATAGAGTTTACAAATCATGGAGCAAAATTTGCTAATAACGTGATCGCCGGACGTGTTTTTATCGATGGTTTGGGAGTCGGGGATATCGGAAATAGCGTAATGAAAGACCGAACCCTCCTATCCCAAGATGGAATCCTGATCATCATTTTAGCTCTCAATAGCGCTACTAAAACTATCCTAACCGGTCCGGATGTTGTCACTCGTGGATTTGTCTATGTTCGAGAGTCCAACCTAATGCTCGATGAGGTAAAAACACTCACTAGACAAATCATAGCTCGCAGTTTCCTAGACGGTATCCATGAAACCCCCATTTTACAAAATCGCGTGAAAGATGCTGTGAGCAAACAACTTTATGATAAGACCAAGAGGCGCCCTATGATTATTCCAATTTTCCAAGAAGTGTAATAACCCTTTGAGTCCTCCCTTATTTCCAGTCTTTATCCAACGGCGAGACGCGCACTTCTAAAAGTGGGCGTTCCCCTTGGTTCTCTACTTCAGGTGGAGTAAACTCTCCATCTGAAGCTCCGATGTTCGGCTTTAGCTGAACGAGTTTACTCCTTGACTAGCTTGACAGCTGGTCTTTCTCTCTTTATTATGGGACGGCTTATTGATCGTAATTTTACAAGGGGATGAAACCTTTTATGAAAGACTAATTTTGATAAGTTAAAAAAGAAGCGGCTAAGCCGCTTCTTTAAACTACTTCAATATTAATGTCTTAAACCTAATTGGTTAATAATATCCCGATAACGATTAAAATCCATCGTTTTAAGATAATTAAGCATACCACGCCTTTGTCCTACCATCTTGAGTAATCCACGTCTAGAGTGATGGTCTTTTTTATGAGTCTTAAAATGTTCTGTTAAATACGTAATTCTAGCCGTCAATAAGGCAATTTGCACTTCTGGTGAACCAGTATCACCTTCATGCTGTTTGTATTTGTCGATAATCTCTTGTTTGTTTTCTGTTGTTAACATTTTGACCCCTCCAAGTTTTGTTTTTAACCACCAGTCGCCCAGGGTTGCGTCGGAGACACGCAGGCCGAGCAAACGGTTATTATATTTCATTTGTATTCTAACATAGTTCAAGTTAATTTGTAAAGTCAAATTCGAGGCGCTATGTTCGAGGCACGATGCCCGAAAAGTGACAGACCTTCATTTGAACGAGTTCACTTTTCACCCGTCGCGCCTCGCGCATCGAACATCGCAATCGCTTGTTCTTTGTCCCGTTTAAGTTGTTTAATCAACTCATCAAGACCAGTAAACTTACATTCATCACGTAAACGAGCCTCAATCTGAACGTTCAGCTCTTTCCCATAAAGATCACCTTTAAAATTAAAAAGATGAACTTCAATAGTAGAGCAATACGCCTCATGAAAGGTTGGTTTCATTCCTATGTTCATCATCCCGTAATATCTTACATTGTCCAGATCTGCCCATACTGCATAGACGCCACGTTTAGGGATTAATAGGTCTTCTACTGGTATGATATTCGCAGTAGGATAACCTAACAAACGACCTCTTTGTTCACCTTTAACGACTGTTCCACTTAAACTAGGAACCCTTCCCAACAACTTTCGAGCCAAATTTAGATCACCTTGCTCTAAAGCTTTACGTATACTGCTTGAGGATATAACACGACCTTCAATAGACTGAGCTCGTAACACGCTAACTCCAAAGCCATATTCATTTCCCAAATGTTGTAAATCATCAGGCGTACCTTTACCTTCAGCCCCGAAGGAATAGTTAAATCCGACAATAACATGAATAACTCCTATAGGAAGCAAGGTCTCGACAACAAAATTCTGCGGTGAAGTTTTAGCCATCAATTTGGTGAAAGGTATAAGGTAGACTAGATCGACTCCAAGCTCTTGAAAAATCCGCAGCCTTTCCTCTTTCGTCGTTAACAGTTGGATTTTTCTCTCTGAGCCTATAACTTTTAGTGGATGGGGATCAAATACGAGAACACTTAAATCAACATTTAAACGTCTAGCCTCTGCTAATCCGCGTTCAAGCAAACGACGATGTCCAAGATGCACCCCGTCAAAATTGCCCAAAGCTATGACGCATGACCTAGTATTATTTTCAGGCAATCTCATTCTAATTTGCACCCTTTAACCCCCTTTGCGATGTTCAATGCGCTATGCGCGAAGATCGATGTTGTGATTAGCTAAATGTGAGGCAGAAGCTCCATGCGTAATGAGTGATGTTCGTTGTTCGCTGCGTGATTTCGAACCTCGCGCATCGATCCTCGCGCATCGCATAAAGTTTTCCATTAAAGACGTCTGTCTTTAATGGAAAACTTTATGTGGGTACAACCCACTTTCCCGCCAAACACCAATACCCAGAAGTTCCTCTGCTTCGAGCACTTGAACAAACGTTCCGTCAGCCCCTGGCGTTCCGCCCACTTGTTCTGTCCGCGTAGGTAAGCCGTTACAAAAAGCTTTTGCCCGCTCTTGAAACAAGGTAACTTTAGGTAGTTCCAAACAGCTCTCTACGGGAATAAAAAACGAATCAGAACCAAACTTTTGACAAAGCTCAATTTCTTCCAAAGTCCAGCTTTCAAAGATTCCAAAGGGACCTGAACGTAGGCGGAGCAGATAAGACATGTGAGCCCCGCAGCCTAAAGCCTCCCCCAGATCATGACAAAGTGTTCGAATATAAGTTCCTTTCGAGCACTCTATATCTAGCACAGCTTTGGGATACTCCCCCTCAAACCAGCTTAACAAATCTATACGCGATATAGTCACCGGCCTAGGCACTCTAGCCACATCTATTCCTTGTCGTGCGTACTCATATAAATGTTTTCCCTTTTGGCGTACTGCAGAATACATCGGTGGAAGCTGTTGAACTAGACCCATAAAACGTGGCAAAACTTCTAATAAATCGTCCTTGTTTAAATGGGGTTGTACAGTTTTCAGAGTATTCCCATAACTATCTTGGGTATCTGTAGAGATTCCAAACGTAATTTCAGCCCTATAATACTTCCCTTGTTGAGTAAGGTACTCAGCAATCCTAGTTGCTTTCCCCACACAAATAGGGAGAACCCCGACCACGCCTGGGTCTAATGTCCCCACATGGCCAACTTTAGCAGTTTGTAGGACTCTTCTAAGCCATACTACTACGTCTGAAGAAGTCATACCCGGTGGTTTGAGTACATTAATGACTCCGTCCAATTAAGGCCTCCTGAACCGCTTTAAGCACAACGACTTGAGCCTCAGCTAATGAAAGTTTGAGCGAACAACCGGCAGCTCGCTTATGTCCTCCCCCTTGGAAGATTGCAGCAACTTCGTTAACATTTAACCATAAATTAGAGCGCAAAGCTACCTTAACACTCATAGAATCACGTTCTCGTATTAAGATTGCTACCTCGACGCCTTCGATTGTACGAGCATAATTAACGAGACCTTCACTCAAATTTTCCCCTGCACCGCACTCTATAAAGTCTTGATTGCTTAAGATCATCAGGGCAATTTGGCCGTCAGAAAATAATTGTAGACTTGCCAAAGCACGCTGAAGTAATTTTAGATGTGCTAATGGCTTTTGGTCAAATAAACTACTATGAATCGTTTCTAACTCAATCTTCTGATCGATTAACTTAGCCACTACTCGATGCGTTTGGGCAGTGGTATTACTATATTGGAAGGATCCTGTATCAGTAACAATGGCTGTGTATAGATTAGTGGCAATCTCCTTATCGAGTTCTACTCCTAATTCTTCGATTAATGTAAGAACCATTTCCCCACTTGCACTAGCTTGAGGATCAATCACATTAATGTGTCCGAAGGAACTATTGGATATATGATGATCAAGATTAAGCACTATACTTTCAATAGGTAAATCTTGTGTAGTGAGACTAGTCCTTTCAATATCTGTACAATCTACAAACACTAACACCTCTGGCCAGATTACTGGCAAAGTTGAATTGACCCTATTTACTCCAGGCAGAAATGCTAGGTAGGGGGGTACTGGATCTGGATTAAAGAAATATATTTGTTTGTTCAACTTCTCTAAAGCTAAACCTAAAGCCAACATTGAACCCATACAGTCTCCATCAGGAGAAACATGGGAAAAAAGCGCCACCTGTGGCGCTTTTCTTAGTTCAGTAATCATCTCAGGTAATGAATTACTCATGAGCTTCATCAGCTCCACCCAAAGGATCAAAAGGTTCCACACCTCTTAAAAGCTTCGCAATATGGGCTCCATGTTCGATAGATGGGTCATATTTAAAAACAATTTCTGGGGCATAACGCAGCCGAACTCGTTGACCAATTTCTCTACGAACAAATCCAGCTGCACGATTAAGGCCCTCCAGTGATGCCTTACGCTGTGCCTCATCACCCAAAACACTAACAAATACTTTGGCGTGTCCTAAATCTTCTGCTACATCGATGGTAGTTACAGTAACAAAACCGATACGCGGATCCTTGAGTTCCTCCCTGATCATCTGTGAAATCTCCACCTTAAGAGTTTCTGCCAGACGACTAGACCGATGTTTTGTCATATGCCTTCCCTCCAAGATCCGTTTTTCTAGAGTTGCCGCTTTACTTCTTCCATAATATAAGCTTCAATAATATCGTCTTCTTTAATATCATTGAACTTTTCAATACCAATTCCAAATTCATAACCCTCAGTTACTTCTTTGACATCATCCTTAAATCTTTTCAAGGATTCAATACTGCCTTCATGAATCACGACGCTATCACGAATGACCCTGATCTTGGAGGCACGAGTAATTTTACCCTCAGTAACGTAACTACCAGCTACAAATCCAGCTTTAGGAACCTTAAATACTTGGCGCACTTTGGCTTTACCCATGACAACTTCTTTAAAGTCCGGATCCAATAGTCCCGTCATTGCAGCCTTAACATCTTCAATGGCATCATAGATAACCCTGTAAAGCCGTACATCAACCCCTTGAATCTCCGCAGTAGCCTTGGTATTTGAATCCGGTCTGACATTGAAACCTAAGATAATAGCATTAGAAGCTGCGGCCAACATAACATCTGTCTCTGTTATTGCTCCAACTCCGCCATGGATTGGATTCACGCGAACTTCAGACGTCGAAAGTCGCTGCAAGGACTGTTGAAGAGCTTCCACGGATCCTTGAACGTCAGCCTTAATAATGATATTTAATTCTTTGACTTCGCCATCCTTAATTCGCTCAAATAAATCTTCCAAACTCACTTTAACTATTTGCTTAGCTTCTGATGCTTTACGTTCAACTAAGCGGGCGGAAATGACTTGGCGAGCTAGTTTTTCATCGGCAACAACGTAGAAGGGATCTCCAGCACCAGGGACTTCTGATAATCCTTGTACTTCCACTGGCATTGAAGGACCAGCCTTTTTCACGCGTCTGCCCTTATCATCTACCATTGCTCTAATTCGGCCGAAAGCACACCCCGCCACGATGACATCCCCGACGTTTAACGATCCCTTGGCTATGAGCACCGTTGCCACTGGGCCTTTGCCCTTGTCTAATTCGGCCTCAATTACACTACCCATTGCTGGACGATCAGGGTTAGCTGTTAGTTCTTTAACTTCAGCCACTAATAAGATCATTTCCAAAAGTTGCTCTAGATTATACTTTGTCTTAGCAGAAACCGGAACGGCAATTGTATCTCCGCCCCACTCCTCTACAACTAAGCCGTATTCTGTTAATTCTTGTTTAACTTTATCAGGTGTAGCATCCTCTTTATCCATTTTATTAATAGCTACAATAATTGGAACACCCGCTGCTTTAGCATGATTGATTGCTTCAATGGTCTGTGGCATTACACCATCGTCAGCAGCAACAACCAGAACGGCAATATCGGTGACTTGGGCCCCACGTGCCCGCATAGCGGTAAACGCTTCGTGACCAGGTGTATCCAAAAAAGTGATCTTTTGACCATTAATTTCTACCTGATAAGCTCCGATATGTTGAGTTATACCTCCAGCTTCTGATGCGGTTACTTTCGTGGTACGGATTGCATCTAGGAGAGAGGTTTTTCCATGATCAACATGACCCATCACTGTGACAACTGGAGGTCTAGGTATTAGAGTTTCCACTTCGTCAGCTATGTCATCAATTACTGCCCGAGATTTTTCTATCTTAACTTCTACTGTAACTCCCATTTCGCCTGCAATAATAGTTGCCGTCTCAGCGTCTAATTCCTGATTAATAGTAGCCATAACGCCAAGTTTCATGAGTTTCACGATAACTTCGCTAGCTTTACGACTCATTTTGGAAGCTAAATCTTGTACTGAGATGGTTTCTGGAATTACAATATTTTTTGGAGTACTATCTTTAATTTCTTTGACTGGAGGTCTGTAATTACGTCTATTTTGAGGAGAACGTATTTCTTTTTCTGCTTCACGCCTTTTATCAAAAACCTTTTTATCCTGTGCCTTCTTCTGACCAGGAACTTGTCGTTTAATTGGCTGTTCGATAGCTGAAGTCGTTGCTGGCGCAGGTGCTGAAGATGGTCGTTGTCCTCCTAGTGGCCTTTGCCCCATACCTGGACGTTGACCCATCGATCCACCCCCCATAGGGGGACGTTGTCCCATAGGTCTGCCTTCCATACCTGGACGTGAAGCCATTGGTCCGCCTCCCATGGGTGCACGTGGTATGGGTCTGCCTTCCGCATCGAGACG
>JBAQMG010000023.1:0-95966 GCA_049302575.1 Desulfitobacteriaceae bacterium
GTGCATTATGCATTAAGTAAGCACGTCCCTCTCCTACAATGCATAAATTGGTTGGAAAAGGGGGGGGATTTATGGCTTTAAAGGTATTTGGTTTTTATAATGGACTTGATGAGCGTGCTAAAGGGTATCGCTATTTACAACAGTACGGTAGTCCCTTAGACGAATTGGCCTTGTTTCAGGTCGCGATCCAAAATAACGGGGAATTATTGGGAAGCCCAAGTCGACGACTTATTAATGAAGCACATAGTAGGGGTTTCAAAGTGATGCTGACTATTTCCAATTTGACAGCAAAGGGTCAATTTTCCACTGAATTACTTAGTCGTTTAATGAGGAATCAGGAATTTGCAAGTCAAGTATGGTGGGCTATAAATAATATGTTGGTTTCTTATAAATGTGATGGAGTTAACTTAGATCTAGAAAAAGGTGCTCCAGAAGATAGACGTCTTTATACAGAGTTTATCCGTTCTTGGACTATACAATTTCAGCGGGAACATTTCTTAGTTAGTATTGATGTTCCTGCTAAGACGTCAGATGAACCTACAGATATGTGGAAGGGTGCCTTCGATTATTGGGCAATCGGCAAAATAGTTGATCAAGTAATTCTAATGACTTATGAAGAACATTGGTCGGGGAGTCGTCCAGGTTCTGTGGCTTCTCTTCCGTGGGTTAGGCAAGTACTGGATTATGCCTTGAAAAACATTCCCGCTCGAAAAATATATATGGGTATTCCTCTTTATGGTTATGACTGGATAGGGCAGGGTAGGGCTCAAGTCATCGGCTTTCAGCGGGCGCATCAAGTTGCGAGAAGGTTTGGAGCGCCGTTAAAGTGGGATACACAACAGCACAGTACGTATTTTATTTATCAAATGGGAGAACAAAAACATACAGTATATTTTGAGGATTTGTGTAGTTTGAAGGAAAAACTAGACTTAGCTGTAGCCCTAGGTATTGGTGGAGTTGCAATTTGGGAAATGAATCTTAGTTATCCCCAATTTTGGGAAGTTCTTCAGTCTTACGTTTAAAACAAAAATATCTCGTCCGAGAGAATTCGGACGGGATATTTTTGTTTCAAAATGGAAAAACTCTTTCTTAAGGAGATGATTAAATGACTCAGAAACTTTGTACAACCAACTGTTTGTTTGTTGTTGATGGACGTTGTCGTTTAGAACACCGTCATGGGGAACAATTAGCAATTTGTCCACACTATGAAGGTTCTACTGGGCATGCTCAATCTGTAAAAAGTTCTGATTTTTGAGCTAAACTTCAAAGTATAAATTAAAGGGATTAAATTGCCCTAATTCATGGCTCTAAACTAAAGGATGGGTGTGGAAAAAATGAAAGAATACGACCCTGCAGAAGTTAAACTAACTACGAGTAGACCTTCAAGACAACGAGTGAAGAGAATTGACCCTTTAGAACCCTTGAAAATGGAAATTGCAGCCGAACTTGGTTTACTTGAACAAGTAAAAACTAAAGGTTGGCATACCTTAACAGCTAAGGATGCGGGACGAATAGGCGGTTTAATGACTCAAAGGCGTAAGCGGAAGGAATAACTTGCTTTTAGAAAGGGTAGTTGCGTATACCTTGAACGCTTATATTATGATATAATAGGCGTCGAAAAAGCTCGGATAACTCAAGTTTTTTTACAGATCCCCATGACGCTTAGTGGCTCCACTAATGAATAAAAGTCCCTATTTACCGAGCAGAATCGGTGACCCTACTTTGCGTGAAGTTTCTCAAGTAAGAAATGATGGCTAGCTCTTTGTTATCTTAAAGGAGTGGAATGAATGTTTGTCCACCTTCATGTGCATACTGAATATAGTCTGCTTGACGGTGCCGCTCGGATTGAAAAAGTGGTTAAAAAAGCTCAGCAACTGGGTATGCCGGCTTTAGCGATCACTGATCACGGTGTTATGTACGGAGTGGTGGATTTCTATAAGGCCTGTTTAAAAGCTGGTATCAAGCCAATTATAGGGTGTGAAGTGTATGTTGCCCCGTTTAACCGCATGGATAGAACATCGTGTCGTGAGGATTCCAACCGTCATCTTGTTCTTTTGGCCAAAAATGAGGAAGGTTACCGTAATCTAGTACGTTTAGTTTCTCTGGCTTATACTGAAGGCTTCTATTATAAACCACGAGTGGATAAAGCAAGCTTACGTCGTTTTTCTGGAGGCTTGATTGCGCTCAGCGCTTGCCTCGCTGGAGAAGTCTCTGATTATCTTGCCAATGATCAGTTAGAGCTGGCTTGTCAGGCTGCTCAAGAGTACGCAGAAATCTTCGGTAAAGAGAATTTTTATTTGGAAATGCAGGATCACGGTCTAAGTGAACAGCGCAAGGTTAACTCAGGTTTATGGCAAGTTCATGAAATTACGGGAATCCCTTTAGCAGCCACTAATGATGTTCACTATGTTGAACCTGAGGATGCTTTTGTGCAAGATGCTTTGCTTTGTATTCAAACTGGAAAAACTCTGGCAGACACTTCACGAATGAGTTTTTCCAGCCAGGAGTTCTTTTTAAAGTCCGAGCAGGAAATGTTACTTTTATTCGGAGAACATCCAGAGATCCTAGAAAATACCGTTAAGATTGCCGAGCGTTGTCAATTTGAATTTCATTTTGGAGAGACCTACTTACCTGTTTTCCAAGTTCCCCAAGGGATTACACTGGATGACTATTTGTATAAGCAATGCTTAGAAGCTTTTCCTAACTACTATACAGAGGCAACAACGGTAGCACGAGATCGTTTGGACTATGAATTCCGAGTGATTTCTCAAACCGGTTTTTCGGGTTATTTTCTGATCGTCGCGGATTTTTGTAGATATGCGCGCGAACACGGCGTTGCAGTTGGACCAGGTCGGGGTTCGGCTGCAGCGAGTATGGTGGCCTATTTGCTGGGGATAACCTCGGTAGAACCTTTAAGACATGAGCTGCTTTTCGAAAGATTCCTGAATCCAGAACGTATCAGTATGCCGGATATCGATATCGATTTTGACCCGGAAGGCCGCGAACGTGTCATCCAATATGTCACAGAGAAGTATGGCCAAGACAAGGTTTGTCAAATTATCACCTTTGGAACGATGGGCGCTAAGTCCTCTATTCGTGATGTTGGACGAGTTCTGGGAATCCCTCTAACCAGGGTAGACAGAGTTGCCAAAGCAATCCCCAGTGATCTAGGGATGACCCTAGACAAGGCTTTAGCTGTATCCCCAGAGTTGGCCAAAATGGTGGAAGAAGACCAAGAAATTAAACAACTTTATCAACTGGCCCAAGCCCTTGAAGGAATGCCACGGCATGCCTCAACCCATGCCGCCGGGGTAGTCATTGCTAAAGAACCCTTAACTAATTACCTGCCGATTCAAAAGACCTCTGACGGCTTAATCATAACCCAGTTTCCCATGAAAATAGTTGAGGAAATCGGCTTGTTAAAGATGGATTTTCTGGGTTTGCGCACCCTCACTATTCTTCAAGAAGCAGTGCGTCAAATTTCGGAAAACCAAGGAGTGACCCTTGATCTCCAAAAGTTAGCGCTCGATGATGCCGACACCTATGTTTTGCTCTCGGCGGGTAATAGTACGGGTGTGTTTCAGTTGGAAAGCGGCGGTATGCGGGCCATACTTAAAGATCTTAAACCGACTTGCTTTGAAGATATAATCGCTGTCTTAGCCTTGTATCGTCCTGGTCCGATGGATCAAATTCCGGAGTTTGTCAAGCGCAAACATGGCGGTAAAATCACTTTTATTCATCCCAAACTAGAACCAATTCTTAAAGCTACCTATGGAATTATTGTCTATCAGGAACAAGTGATGCAAATTGCCCGTGATTTAGCGGGATATTCTTTGGGTAGAGCAGATTTACTTCGCCGGGCGATGGGTAAGAAGAAAAAAGAGGCTATGGAACAAGAACGTCAGAATTTTATTCAAGGGTTGCAAGATTCTGAGGGGAATTGGTTAATCCAAGGAGCTTTAAGAATGGGACTAACTCGTCCTGAGGCCGAAGAAATTTTTGACCTGATGGCTAAATTCGCCGAATACGGCTTCAATAAAGGACATGCTACGGCCTATGCTATCATTTCTTATCAAACGGCTTATTTAAAAGCTAATTATCCTTTGGAATTTACAGCGGCTCTCTTAAGTACGGTGATGGGATCAACAGATAAAATATCGTTCTATATTCAGGAAGCAAGAGCTTCCGGGATCAAAGTTCTTCCACCAGATGTACAATACAGCCGGAGCGATTTTACCCTGGAACAACAAGCAATTCGGTTTGGGCTCGGAGCCATTCGCAATGTGGGAACCAATGTGATTGAGAAAATATTAGCTGCTCGACAAAGGGGATCCTTTAAAACCTTCTATGATTTTTGTGTACGGGTGGATGGAAAAGTACTGAACAAACGGGTGATGGAAAGTTTAATCAGGGCAGGGGCCTTACAAGCCCTCTGCTCGCGTGTCCAAGCTCTCGCGGTTCTTGATCGCACCTTAGAGTTAGCTGGTCGCCGTCAAAAAGATCAAGATTCCGGACAGATAGCTTTATTTAATCTAGGGGAGAAAGAAGATGACGAATTTACACTTCCGCTTTTAAAAGAGTTTGATGAACGTGAGATTTTACTGATGGAAAAAGAATACTTGGGACTTTATTTAAGTGGACATCCTCTGTCCTCTGTAATCCCTCAGCTCCAAGCAGTAACCTCTAGCGAGGTAGCTGCCTGTTTAGAAAGTGACTTGGAAAAGAAAGTAACTCTAGGGGGAATAATTACAGCGTTAAGGCAGAATGTGACTAAAAAAGGCGAACTTATGGGAAGTTTTAGCTTAGAGGATCTCACGGGAAACATTGAGGTTTTAATTTTCCCGCGAGTTTTTGCCCAATTAAGCGGCTTAACGAATGACTTGGTGGTCATTGTCGAAGGCCGCTATTCCGTTCGAGACGAAGAAAAGAAAGTATTTGCGGAGAAGATCTCATCGTTAGAGGATTATCAAGTTGCCCCCAAGTTGAAAGCTACAGTTGCAATTCAGCCTCTGCCTCAAGCTGAAACTAAACGCTTATATTTGCGGTTTGTTAGGGAAGAGAGCGTTTTGATGGAAAAAGTACTCCCCATATTGAAACGTTTTCCAGGGTCATTTCCAGTTTATTTCTTTTTTATGGATAGCAAGAAACTTATTAAAGGAAAAAGAGACTATTGGGTCGGTGGACAAAGCGACCTGGAGAAAACGTTGAAGGAAGTTCTCGGTGGTGAAAATGTGGTCTGGAAAGCAATTTAGAATTTTCTGATGATTGGGAAGGATTTTCGAAATTTAAGTCGAACTTATTGAGAGACGTAATGGTAAAGGAGATAAAATAAGTGCGTATTGCAATCTATCCCGGAACATTTGATCCGGTTACCTATGGACATCTTGACATTCTTCAACGTGCTGTCGGAGTATTTGATGAGGTGATCATTGCTGTTGCAGCTGATAGTAATAAATCACCTTTGTTTTCACTGGGGGAGAGGATTCAATTGCTCACGGAAGCGACTGTTGATATGCCGACGGTTAGTGTTCGAGTCTTCGAAGGACTTACAGTTGAGTTTGCTCGCCGCTGTGGTTCAGCAGCAATTATTCGGGGACTACGGGTGATGTCAGACTTTGAGTATGAGTTTCAATTAGCTTTAATGAATAAAAAACTGGCCACGGATGTAGAAACCGTCTTTTTAATGACGAAAAGCGATTTTTCCTTTATCAGTTCGAGTGCTATCAAATGGGTAGCTAGTTTGCATGGTAGCGTCTCGGAATTTGTGCCCGATCATGTCGAAAAGGCACTAATGGAGAAATATAGAACACATAGACCAGAGTAACTGGGTAATCCATTTTGTTGCACAATTTTTAGGCCTATGATATCATAATAGCGATAAATAGGAGACGAGGTGTTCAGCATGTCTGAATCCACCGAAACTAATAGTGATTATATTATTGTTAAAGCACTAGAAGATGGGGTCACTCTTATCGGCTTAACACGAGGAAAAGATACTAAATTTCTTCATTCGGAGAAATTGGACAAGGGTGAAGTGATGCTTGCTCAATTTACGGAACATACCTCCGCTATTAAAATTCGTGGTCATGCGGTCGTATATACTAAACATGGAGAAGTCACCACGGGCTAAACCTATCCGCCATTGGTAAGCTTAGCTGTTTACAACACTTGGCGCAGCCTACATCGGCACTTGTAGGCTTAGCGAAAGCCAAGTTTTCTTTTAACATGGAGGATTGTTTTAAAATGTGGACTGTAATTTATATTGCACCTAATAAGGCTATAGCGGAGAAGTATAAACAGTTCCTTACAAACGAAGGGATGTTGGTGCAGTTACGAACCATTGGGTCCGTAAACTTAGGTGAACATGCTTCAGTTGAAATCTTAGTTCCCGAATCTGAAGCTGAAGAGGCTCATGAGATAATTACCGAAGTTATAGGGAGCTGACCAAACTGATGTTTAAGGATATATTCCGCAAACCTAAATACGTTACCGTCCCATCTGCCCCCACAAACAAACGAATCCCGGGGGAGACGATGATTGAACCAACTACAAGCCGGAAAGAGCTTCATGATGGTCTTTGGCTTAAATGTCCAAAGTGTAGTGAAGTTCTTTTTAATAAAGATCTGGAAAAAACTCTTGGAGTATGTACTAAATGTGGTTATCACTTTCGAATATCTTCCCGGGAACGTTTGAATTTGCTGATCGACACAGATAGCTTTGAAGAATGGGATTTAGAATTACAATCTGTGGATCCTCTGGGATTTCCTGGTTACAAAGAGAAGTTAATCGAAGCAGGGGAAAAAGCTCAACATTCCGAAGGGGTACTTACAGGACGGGCGATGATTGAAGGAAACCCTGTTGTTCTTGCCTTAAATGAAGGAAATTTTATGATGGGAAGTATGGGCTCAGTTGTAGGAGAGAGAATAACCCGCGCTGTTGAAAGAGCAATTGAGTTACGCTTACCGGTAATCATTTTTTCAACTTCTGGCGGAGCGCGTATGCAGGAGGGGATACTCTCTTTATATCAAATGGCTAAGACGAGTGCAGCCTTAGGAAAATTAGCTTTAGAACACCTGCTCTACATAGCAGTCTTTACAGACCCAACCTTTGGTGGTGTAACAGCTAGTTATGCATCCCTAGGGGATATCATTGTTTCTGAACCTGGTGCTCTAATTGGGTTTACTGGACCTAGAGTTATCAAACAAACAATGCGTCAGGAACTCCCTGTAGGAGCTCAAACTGCTGAGTTTAACCAAGAACATGGACAGATTGATCTGATTGTTGAACGCTCACGGATGCGTTCTGAGTTGGCACGACTGCTTCGTTATCATCAGGAAGGAGCTTGATAATGGCACAACTATTTGATTTTGAAAAGCCATTGATTGAGCTCGAACAAAAAATTGCGGAGTTACAGAAGTTTTCTAGTGAAAAAGAAATTGATTTAACTGCCGAAATAATCACCCTGGAACAGAAAGCTTCTCAGCTAAAACAGGCTATTTACGCTAACCTTGAGCCTTGGCAAAAGGTACAGATTGCGAGGCATCCAGAAAGGCCGAATTTTTATGACTATGCACCTTTATTATTTGAGGATTTCATTGAGTTGCGTGGGGATAGATTGTTCGCGGATGATCATTCTATTGTTGGCGGAATAGCCTTATTTAAGGGTATGCCAGTCACGATTATTGCCCACATTAAGGGTAAAGATACTAAAGAGAATATTCATCGAAATTTCGGCATGCCACATCCGGAAGGTTACCATAAAGCCTTACGTTTAATGGATCAGGCTGAAAAATTCAGGCGTCCAATTTTGACCTTTGTCGATACGCCCGGGGCAGCCTGTGACTTAGCGGCTGAAGAACGGGGTCAGGGTAGAGCGATAGCACAATGTATTCAGGCCATGGCTGGCTATCAGGTTCCGATTATTAGTACTGTTATCGGCGAAGGTGGAAGTGGAGGGGCACTTGCTCTTGGTGTAGGTAACGTGATTTTGCTTTTGGAGAACTCCTTTTATACTGTAGTTGCTCCAGAAAGTTGTGCCTCGATTCTTTGGAATGATTCTACAAAGGCAGAAGTTGCAGCTAATGCTTTAAAATTTACAGCCCAAGATTTATTGAAACTGGAAGTTGCCGATGAAATCGTTCAGGAACCACTTGGTGGCGCACATAAAAGCCTACAGCAAACTGCTGAAGCATTGAGCCAAGTACTAGTAAAACATTTATTGAAACTTAAAGAAATTGAACCCAGAACGTTGCAAAGTAATCGTTACGAAAAATTGCGGGCAATGGGTGTTTTTGCGAATGGAGCTTAAAAAGTCAAGCAATAACTAGAATTATTATGGCTTGACGAAATGATTATCTAGTGTTAAACTAGCAAAGTATTCATTGCCGAAACATCATTTAATGAGCTTGGGCGAGTGGCGGAATGGCAGACGCGGTGGACTCAAAATCCACTTATTGTGAGATAGTGGGGGTTCAAGTCCCCCCTTGCCCACCAAATTTATTAGCAAAGAGCCTTCTGGCTCTTTTTGTGTTTATCTGACTCAGACCCGCATGCCGCATTGAGGATCCTCTGATGAATTGAATTCTTATTTTAGGGCAGAAATATAAATATTTTGGATTAATACATTATAACGTGAGGGAACACGTTTTTTTCTATTTAATTGTAATTAATGGCAGGAAAAACTCTTGTTAAATAGAATTTATATAAGGAGCCTACGACAGAGAAAAAGAGGTTGTGATCAATGGATACTTTCCATTTTTTTAATAAGGATGAGATATACCTGTTTAACCAAGGGGAGCTGTATCATAGTTATTTAAAGTTTGGTGCTCATGAGCTTGAATTGGAGGGTGTACAGGGAACACATTTTGCAGTTTGGGTTCCAGAAGCCAAAAATGTTTATCTGACAGGAGATTTTAACGGTTGGTGTTCTGAGCAGAGTCCCTTGCAAGAAGTCGGTAATACCGGTGTGTGGACACTATTTATTCCTGAAATTTTACTTGG
This sequence comes from Desulfitobacteriaceae bacterium, assembly GCA_049302575.1. Lineage (GTDB taxonomy): Bacteria > Bacillota > Desulfitobacteriia > Desulfitobacteriales > Desulfitobacteriaceae > JBAQMG01. The sequence continues at coordinate 9,001 of JBAQMG010000023.1, forward strand.
ACAGTTATATAAGTACGAAATTCATACTAAAGATGGGAAGGTACTGCTAAAATCTGATCCTTATGCATTCTACTCTGAGTTAAGGCCCGCAACCGCCTCGATTATCTACTCTCTGGACAGCTACGCCTGGCAGGATCAAGCTTGGACATTGAAAAGACAAACAATCAATCCTAAAGAGATTCCTCTCTCTATTTATGAAGTTCATCTGGGCTCCTGGCGAAAGAAAAAAGATGGGAGCTTTTACAATTGGCAGGAATTTGCCGGAGAACTGTTGGATTATGTCTTGGATATGGGATATACCCACCTTGAGCTAATGCCTATTACGGAGCATCCCTACGATGGTTCTTGGGGGTATCAGGTTACCGGGTATTATTCGTGTACAAGTCGATATGGAGAGCCACAGGGTTTTATGTATTTTGTTGATCGATGTCACCAAGCCGGGATAGGGGTCATTCTTGATTGGGTACCTGGTCATTTCTGCAAGGATGACCATGGTTTGGGAAGATTAAACGGGATGTCTGTCTACGAAAAAGAAGAACATGTGCAATGGGGAACTTATGTCTTTGACCTTTCCAAAAGAGAAGTGTGGAGTTTTCTGATTTCCAATGCGATTTTTTGGTTTGATAAATATCATCTTGACGGGCTACGCGTTGATGGAGTCAGCAGCATGCTCTATTTAGATTATGAAAAGCAAGGAGATTTGTGGGAGCCCAATATCTTTGGAGGAAGAGAAAACCTCAATGCCGTAGCGTTTATGCAAAAACTTAATGAAATTGTCTTTCACTACTACCCTGGTGTCTTGATGATTGCCGAAGAGGCTACAGATTGGCCACTTGTTACCTATCCACCGTCTGTGAATGGATTGGGTTATAATTTAAAATGGAATATGGGTTGGATGAATGATACCTTACGTTATATGCAGCTCGGTTTTTCCCAACGTAATAGTAACCATCATCTTCTGACGTTTTCTTTAACCTATGCTTTTTCTGAAAACTTTGTTCTGCCGCTTTCCCACGACGAGGTGGTACATGGAAAACAGTCCTTGTTAGATAAAATGCCAGGTGATTATTGGCAGAAATTCGCGGGGTTACGGAATTTATATGGCTATTCAATCTGTCATCCTGGTAAAAAATTAATCTTTATGGGAGGGGAGTTTGCCCAATTTATCGAGTGGCGATCTGAAGCTGAACTTGATTGGTTCCTTTTGGATTACGAGTTACATAAAAAATATCAAGAGTATGTGAGGTGTCTTAATAAACTATATCAACAAGAAAAAGCGTTATGGGAAAATGATGCTGACTGGTCGGGGTTCGAATGGATTGACGTAAATAATCATGAGCAAAGTATCCTTATTTTTTGCCGTCGGGCTAAAAAAGCCGATGATTTTCTAATTGCGATCTTTAATTTTCAACCGTATAGCCATGAAAATTTCCGTATAGGAGTTCCTGAGGCGGGGCTATACAGAGAAATTTTGAATTCCGACCGAGAAGCCTTTGGGGGTTCTAACCAGGTGAATATTAGCTTGCTGGCTACTGAAGAGGTGGCTTGGCAAGAGCGAGAGTTTTCGCTAAGAATCAAACTTCCTCCCTTAGCAACGATCCTATTAAAACACATTTCTGAGAAAAATTAGCAACATTGGGGGGCATGGCATGTTTATTGATAAAGAAAGTTTTAAACAGGCGTATCTCAAAAAGATGATGGAGACAGAAGTATCACTTGATGAAGGAACCCCGTGGGATAAATATAAAACATTAGTCATCCTACTTAAGGAAAAAATAAATTCTTACCGCGCCTTGGCCAAGGATGATAATGAGAATAAGAAACAAGTCTATTATTTTTCCATGGAATTTCTGATCGGCAAGCTTCTGCGTTATTATTTGGTTAACATGGGAATAGAGGGCCTTGTTCGCGAAGGTTTGCAGGATATCGGTCTTAAGCTTGACGAATTGTTGCAACAGGAAAGCGATCCAGGCTTAGGGAACGGCGGACTGGGAAGATTAGCGGCGTGTTTCTTGGACTCTATGGCCTTTTTAGGAATAGCGGGACATGGTAACGGAATACGCTATAAATATGGGATGTTTGAGCAAAAAATCATCCATGGCTTTCAGTATGAAGTAGCTGACAATTGGGCCAATAACGGGTATCCCTGGGAAATGCGTAAACCGGACAAAAGCATCGTGGTCAAGTTTAAAGGTAACGTCAGAGCGGAACTCGATCATGGTAAACTGAAATTTAACCACGAAAACTTTGAATCGGTGTTGGCTATTCCTTCTGATATACCCATCTTGAGCTATGATAACCACTTGAATATCAATAACCTGAGACTCTGGAGTGCGGAACCAGTGTCAACAGAATTGGATTTAGTCTGTTTCAACCGTGGAGAGTTCGAACAGGCCAGTTGCAGCAGACCGGAAATCGAGGCTATATCCTATGTTCTTTATCCTGATGACAGTAGCCGTACAGGTCGGGAATTAAGACTCAAACAAGAATATTTCTTTGTGGCAGCTGGGTTAGGCTCAATCGTCCGAAATCACAAGAAACGCAACGATTCTTTGGTCGAATTTTCGCGCAAGGTGGCCATTCACATCAACGACACTCATCCGGTGCTCTGTATCCCAGAACTTATGCGTATTTTGATTGATGACGAAGATATGGGATGGGATCAGGCGTGGAATATTACCGTGAATACCACGTCATACACCAATCACACCATTCTTCCCGAGGCTCTTGAAAAATGGCCGGTTGACATATTTAGGAACCTTTTGCCGAGAATCTATCTAATTATCGAAGAAATTGATCGCCGATTTTTGGAGAAATTAACAAAAAGATTTCCAGATGAACTGGAACTCCAGAAAAATACTCGGATCATTAAAGACGGACAGATTTCGATGGCTAATTTAGCGATTATTGGCAGTTCTTCTGTGAATGGCGTAGCCGCCTTACACACCAAAATTCTCAAAGAGGAGGTATTTAAAGACTATTACCGGATTTTTAGCTATAAATTTAATAACAAGACCAATGGAGTTAGCCACAGACGATTCCTTCTGTCTGCCAATCCCGAACTGTCTCGTCTGATCACGGAGGGTATTGGTCCAGACTGGAAGAAAGAAGCTCATGAACTTAAGCAATTGCATGCTTTTCAGAACGATAAAAGTTTCCTTGAGCAATTGGCTAAGGTAAAGTACAGCAATAAAAATCGGTTGGTCAAATATGTCAAGGAAAAACAGGGGCTTGACCTTGATCCGTCATCCCTATTTGACATTCATGTCAAGCGAATTCACGCCTATAAACGACAATTGCTCAACGTTTTCAAAATTATGCATTTGTACAACAAGCTGCTCAATGATCCCGATTCTCAGCTTGGTTCTCAGACTTTTATCTTTGCTGGTAAAGCTGCACCGGGATATCGTTATGCCAAAACTATCATTAAGCTTATTAATACTCTGGCCGATAAAATTAATCACGATCCCAAGGTAAGTAAAGTACTGAAAGTCGTATTTTTAGAGAATTTTAATGTATCTTTGGGAGAATTAATTTATCCGGCGGCTGATCTTAGCGAACAGATTTCTACAGCAAGTAAAGAGGCTTCCGGTACAGGGAATATGAAATTCATGCTCAACGGCGCTCTGACGATTGGAACGTTGGATGGAGCCAATGTGGAAATCAAAGAAACCGTGGGAGAAGATAATATTTTCATGTTTGGACTTACGGCTGAGGAAGTTTTAGGGTACATCCACAACGGTGATTATAAATCTTGGGATGAATACTACGCCAACCAGGAACTTAGAGTATATGTGGATCAATTGATTAACGGATTTTTTAACGATGTCGGAGAAGAATTTAGACAGATTTACGATTCGCTCTTAATCTACAACGATGAGTTCTTTGTCTTAAAAGACTTCAGTTCTTATATTGAAACCTACGATAAGCTTCAGCTACTTTATTCTGACCAGGAAAGTTGGAACCGAAAATCCTTAATTAATATAGCTGAGTCAGGGAAATTTTCCAGCGACCGAACGATTAGAGAGTATGCAGATCGGATCTGGAAGATCAAAAGACCTTACTAGAGGCTCGAAGTGCGAGGCTCGATGTTCGAAAATTCATGTCCGAAGTTGGGAGTTGGACGTCGTGTCTCGTGCCTCGAAACAGTGCCTCGTACCTCAAGTACATACTAAACGTGCGAAGTTCGAAGTGTTTGGGTCGTAGTTTATAATCAGAAGAAGAAATCAAAAGTCCGATGTTCGATGTCGTGCATCGAGCTTCGTGCATCGAGTCTCGAGGAAAGTCGAGGAAAGAGGGTAGAGCAGAGTATGAGTAAGCAGGAGTGTATTGCCATGCTTTTAGCGGGTGGACAAGGGAGCAGATTAGGTCCGTTGACCCGCAATATTGCCAAACCGGCAGTATCTTTCAGTGGCAAGTATCGGATTATTGATTTTAGTTTAAGTAATTGCGCTAATTCCAACATAAATACCGTGGGTATCCTTACTCAATATAAGCCTTTTCTGCTTAATTCATATATCGTACATGGTTCGGCTTGGGATTTAGATGCTCCCGGCGGTGGAGTCCATATTCTTCCACCCTATCTGGGGGAAGATCAAGGTAGCTGGTATCGAGGGACTGCTGACGCAGTATATCAAAATATGGTTTTCATTGATTATTATAACCCAGACTATGTTCTTATTATTTCAGGGGATCACATTTATAAGATGGATTATACTAAAATGCTAAAATTCCATAAAGATATGGAGGCAGAGATTACTGTTTCAACTCTAACAGTTCCTTGGGAAGAAGCTTCGAGATTCGGGATTGTGACCACAGATAAAAACGCTAGAATTCTCGAGTTTTCAGAAAAACCAACAGTGCCGGAGACAAATCTTGCTTCGATGGGAGTCTATATTTTTAACTGGAAGGTACTCAAACAAGCGTTAATGGAAGATCGGGAAGATTTTAAATCAGAGAATGACTTTGGCAAAAATATCATACCCAAGCAACTTAATCAAGCTAAAAGGGTATTTGCCTATAATTTTCAAGGGTATTGGAGGGATGTCGGTACTATTGAAAGTTATTACCACGCTAATATGGAGTGTTTAAACGGGGAATACTCGATGAATATTTTCGATCTTGAGTATCAAATATTTTCCAATGAAGATATTTTACCCCCACAGTATGTGGGTTCAGCAGCCAGAATTGAAAACAGTATTGTTTGTAATGGGTGTACTGTTCTTGGCGAGGTAAGCAACTCTATTCTGGCTCAAGGTGTTTATGTGGGGGAAGGGGTTTGCATCAAGGATTCGATCCTCTTGCCCCATGCCAAAGTTTATGATCAAACGCAGATTTTAAAAACTATTATTGGAGAAAATGTGGAGATCATGGGTCATTGTGTTTTAGGAGCTAATCTCAGGGATAATTCGGAACAAGAAGGGATTACGGTTATCGAAGACCATCACATCATTCCTCGGGGTTCGGTCATCGAAGCAGGTAAAAATATTTACAGGGTTCGTTAGGTTAAAGCAAGATAGGGGGAGACAAAGTGTACAATGCTATTGCTATTCTCTTTGGAAACAGCGGATCCGATGCTTTACAAGGCTTGGCTTTGGAAGGTTCTATCGCTGGTGTTCCGTTCGGGGGGAGATACCGACTGCTTGATTTTGCTCTGTCCAGTATGGTTAATTCCGGAATACGGACCATTGGTTTAGTTACTCCACGACACTACAGATCGATGCTCGATCACTTAGGGGGCGGTAGGGACTGGTTTTTGGATCGGAAAGCCGGAGGATTGTTTATTTTACCAGGGGCAATTCATGGTTTGACACGGCAAAATATTAATTTCCGCATTAAGGATATTGAGATGAATATTGAGTATTTGCAAAAAGAATTTGTGGAAAACGTGGTGATTAGCAGATGTAATCAAGTCTTCAATTTTAATTATATAGAGGCTCTGGAGTTTCATAAGAATAATGAAGCGGATGTTACTTTAATCTACAAAATACCAGATAAAGCCACAGACAGGCACGGAAAGATCCGTCTTTTCCTCAACGAGGATCAAGAAGTTTATGATATTAAGGAACAAGAATCGGAAGAACTTAAGGAACCGTATTTTATTAACCATTTAATTATCCGTCGCAAAGTTCTGCTTGATATTGTTCATGGCTACAAATCCCTGGAAACCGTCGATTTAATCCAGGCCATTGCTGAAAACGTTAAAACTCTTAAAGTGTACGGCTTTGCTTTTAATGGCTATATTCAAACGATTCATTCAGTCAAGGATTATTTTGAAAGGAATATGGACCTCCTAGATCCTGAAATCCGGGAGAAATTATTTTGGGGTTTTGACCGAATACATACTAAAGTTGCGGATAATCCCCCAACAAAACACGGTCGCCAGGCACGGGTTAGTAATTCTTTGATTTCCAGCGGCTGCTTGATCGAGGGAGAGGTGGAGAATTCCGTGCTTTCCCGAGGGGTAGTTATTGAGCCGGGAGCCAAGATCAGAAATAGCGTCATTATGCAGAAATGTATCATTCGGGCGGATACAGTCTTGGATTACGTTGTTCTCGACAAGTTTGTAGAGGTCAACCAAGGGAATGTCTTGAAGGGAAACCGAGATACCCCGCTTGTCATGAAAAAAACAGCAGTTTAAGCTGGAAAAGAGGGAGAGTATGAGAGTTGTTTTTGCCATCGCGGAAGCAGATCCTTTTCTCAAAACAGGCGGTCTGGGGGATGTAGGTGGTTCTCTACCAGCCGCTCTGCGAAAACAGGGTGCAGATGTTAGGGTTTTCATGCCGAAATACAGTTTGATTCCTGAGCATTTTCAAAGAGAAATTAAACCTCTGACTCACTTTTCTGTCCCGTTAGGTTGGCGTAAACAATATTGCGGTCTAGAGGAAATGACCTATCGAGGAGTACATTATTATTTCATCGATAATGAGTATTATTTTAAACGTTCAAGTGTCTATGAAAATTATGATAAAGCAGAACAATATGCTTTCTTTTCTCGGGCAGTATTGGAGAGCCTCACGCATTTGCCGGGGTTTCAACCGGATATAATTCATTGTCATGATTGGCAAACGGCCTTGCTCCCTCTGATGCTAAAAAAGTTTTATAGTAACGAGCCTCTTCATTTTCCAGTAAAGACAGTTTTTACGATCCATAACCTAAAGTACCAAGGGATTTTTGCTAAAGAGGTTCTTGGCGATATTATCGGCTTGGGAGAAGACTTTTTTACTGAGGATACCTTAGAGTTTTTTGGGGCGGTTAATTTTATGAAAGCGGCTCTGCTCTATGCGGACAGGATTACGACGGTAAGTCCGACCTATGCTCAGGAGATCCAAAACCCTGTCTATGGAGAGAAACTTGAAGGAATTTTGCTAAAGCGGAGGGAGTTTCTGCTGGGTATTTTAAATGGGATTGATTACGAAATTTACAACCCAAATCAGGACACTTTTCTGCTTACCCCATTTAACACTTCTCCCCAGACCAAAGCAGAAAATAAGGACCACCTGCAAAGAAACTTAGGACTTCCTGCCCGCAGCAATACACCCTTACTAGGGATGGTCTCACGCCTGGTTGAACAAAAAGGTCTGGATCTTCTGGCTCATGTTCTGGAAGAAATGCTTACTCTAGATGTTCAGTTGGTAATCCTTGGCTCAGGTGAACAACGCTATGAAGAGATGTTGCGGTATTTTGCTGGAAAATATCCTGAAAAAATGGCTGTGAGCATGGAGTATAGCGATGAACTGGCGCACAAAATCTATGCAGGGGCTGATCTTCTTCTGATGCCCTCCCAGTATGAACCCTGCGGCATTTCACAAATGATTGCTATGCGTTATGGAACCATACCTATTGTCCGTGAAACAGGGGGGTTAAAGGACACAGTGCTATCCTATAATGAAGCTAGCGGTAAGGGTAATGGCTTTAGCTTCGTCAATTATAATGCTCATGAATTCTTGTTTACGGTGCAACGAGTAGTGAAACTTTTTGTTCAAAACAAGGCTGTGTGGAGTAAAATCCAAGCAAACGCCTTCCAAAGCGACTTCAGTTGGGATCGGTCAGCTCAGGCCTATATCCAGCTTTACGAGTCACTGTTGTAACGGAAACCTCCATCAAATGTAGCTTTTTTAAAACCTGATCTCGAACCACGAACATCGAACTTCGCACTTCGAATTTGGGAGAGTAAGAATGAATTTTTATGCTTATCACAATTCCTATGATCTGTTTTACCGCAAACCCTTTGGAGCGGTGGAGTGTGGACAGAAAATTATTTTTCGGTTGAAAACATGTTCAGCGCTTTCCGTTGAAGCGTGTTATCTTCGTCTATGGGAAAAGAACCAGGAAAAAGTCATCCCCATGAGTTTAATCCCCAGTGCGCCCCAAGATATCTTCCAGGGCGAGAGACCTCACACTACTAACGGAACTATGCTGAACCTGAACCCGCAAGAAGACATAAATTCGAACCTCGATCGTGGAGATCCTACGACACCAGAAATAGCGCATGCACTCGAACTTCGAACCTCGAACTACGAACTACGAAATTACGAGGTGCCCGCTACACCGGGGCTTGTCTGGTATTACTTCATTATTCAGGTTGGTTCTCAAACTTATTATTATGGCAATAACGAGGAAAGATTAGGCGGTGAGGGACTGCTTCGGGAACAGGAGCAGTCTCCTGCCTATCAGATCACGGTCTATCGGCCAGTTAAGGCTCCAGAATGGTACAAGCGGGGGGTCATGTATCAAATATTTGTCGATCGTTTTTATAACGGTCGAGAAAACGGTTGGAGTATATATCCCCGAAAGAACTCCCTTATTCATACGGATTGGAATGACAACCCAATTTATATCAAGGATGAGCGCGGCAGGGTAACCCATTGGGACTTTTTTGGCGGCAATCTGGAGGGGGTTCTTAAGAAGTTGCCCTATCTCCAAGAATTGGGGATAAATATTATCTATTTTAATCCTATTTTCGATTCTCCCAGTAACCATAAATACGATACAGCTGATTATTTAAGGATTGATCCAGCGTTTGGAGATGAAGCGACCTTTGAGCTTTTAGTTACGACCGCTAAAAGCTTGGGTATTTCTATTGTTTTGGATGGTGTTTTTAGCCATACTGGGAGTGACAGTATTTATTTCAATAAAGATAGTAATTATCCCGAGTTGGGTGCTTATCAGTCTGCGGATTCTCCTTACTATGAATGGTATCAGTTTAAACAAGGCTGCGATGACTACAAATGCTGGTGGGATGTCGATACTCTCCCGGAAGTGAACGAAATGAACCTCTCTTATCGGCAATTCATCTATGGGTCAGAAGAGAGCGTTATCAGTAAGTGGATGAAAAAAGGGGTCGCAGGATGGCGTTTGGATGTCGCAGATGAGCTTCCGGACGAGTTTATTCAGGAATTGCGGCAAGCGGTAAAGGAAATCAATTCAGATGCCGTCCTCATTGGGGAAGTCTGGGAAGATGCCTCCAATAAGGCGAGTTATGGTAAGCTGCGAGAGTATTTTTGGGGATGCGAACTGGATGCGACGATGAACTATCCTTGGCGGGAAATATTTCTTGAATTTCTTCTTGGACGAAGCGGATCCAGTTTGGTTCATCGCCAAATCCTGAGCTTATATGAAAATTATCCCCGCGAGAATTTTTACGCAGCCATGAACCTGATTGGGAGTCACGATAGAGCACGGATTTTAACCCTCTTAGGAGAGGCTCCGCCTGAACAGGATTTAACGGATTCGGAGAGGCAGTCCTATAGGCTTTCTCCCTCAGCCCGGCAGTTGGCAGTGCAGAGGCTTAAACTTCTTAGCTTGGTTCAAATGACCTTTCCCGGAGTCCCTTGTGTGTATTATGGGGATGAGGTAGGTCTGGAAGGCTATAGTGATCCATATAACAGAGGGACTTATCCTTGGGGCAGGGAGGACAGGGAAATACAGGACTGGTATAAAAAAATCATCCGCATGCGTGAAGAATATGAAGTGTTGCAGACGGGTGATTTTCAATCGTTTTATAGTACTCCAGATGTCTATGGTTTTAAACGGACAGGGGAAGTCGAAGAGATCACCGTATTAATTAACCGCCATTCTACGCAAGTTAAGAATGTGACCCTAGATTTGGACACGCAATGTTTCTCTTTAGTAATAGATTTACTGAACGGAGAAATTATTTCGCGGGAGGAGCAGGGTTATTCAGCCGGATTAACTCTGGAAATTGGTCCATTGTCAGGACGAGTTTTCTTAGGCGAAAAAAATGACCCTGCTTTCGGGCGACAGAGACTACCACAGTCCTGTGGAATATTAATGCCTATTAGTTCCTTGCCTTCTGCTTGGGGGCTGGGAGATCTCGGAGAAGAGGCATATCAATTTATAGACTTTTTGGCAGACTCCGGTCAATCCCTGTGGCAGGTTTTACCCTTGAATCCGACCGGCTTAGGGGACTCTCCTTATCAAAGTGCTTCGGCTTTTGCCGGAAATCCAATGTTCATCAGCCTTGACCATTTGCTAAAGGCGGAGCTTTTAAATCCGGAGGAAGTTCATAAAAAACTCGATAAATTAAAGAGCTACTCGAATGAAGCGGCTGCGCACCTGAAAAAAATAAAAAATGAGCTACTCCGTGAATCATTTAAGGTCTTTCAGGCTCGGCTACAGGAACAGGAATCCGATTCTCCAGCACCAGGGGATGCGGAGTTAAAGTATCTCTCCCTGCAAAACTATTTAACCTTCATTAAAGAAAACGAAGAATGGCTAGAGGATTATGCCCTTTTTCGAGCACTGAAAGCTCGTTTTGGTGGGGTAGCATGGTATGACTGGGAGACGGGGTTAGCTTCCCGAAGTGAAGAGAGTTTAGCAGAATATACGAAATTGCTGGCGGAAGAGATAGAATTCGGACGCTTTGTTCAGTATACTTTTTACTATGAATGGCAAGAACTCAGGGAATATGCCAGAGCAAAGGGTATCAGCCTGCTTGGGGATATGCCGCTTTTTGTAGCAGCTGATAGTTGTGACGTCTGGGTAAACCGCAGATTTTTTAAACTGGACGAGAGCGGTAAACCGGCTAAAGTAGCGGGGGTACCACCGGACTATTTTAGTAAGACAGGTCAGCGTTGGGGTAATCCAGTCTATGACTGGGAGTCGTTGGCGGCGGATCAATATTCTTGGTGGAAAAAAAGAATTAGGCTTACGCTCCGCCTGTTTGATTATATCAGGCTTGACCATTTTCGAGGTTTGGAAGCTTATTGGGAAATTGAGGCTGGGGAAGAGACCGCTGTCAAGGGCAGATGGATGAAAGGACCTGGAAAAAAGTTCTTTGAAAGCCTGTTCGTTGAATTTGGGAAACTACCCTTTATAGCCGAGGATCTGGGATTCATAACTGCGGAAGTCAATATTCTGAAACGCATTTTTGGGTTTCCAGGAATGAAAATCCTCCAGTTTACGCCAATGGAGGAAGGGATGTCCGAAAATTACCACAATTTTGTCTACTACTCAGGTACACATGATAACGATACTTTATTAGGCTGGTATAAAACTAATAAACTTCAAGACGAGGAGCTTAAAATGTCTGAAAAGGATGAAGCGGATAAAATAAATGAGAACGATGAAATGAAAATTGCCTGCCGTAGGCTAATTGAGGATTTATATATGAGCGAAGCTGCCTGGGTAATCATACCCTTACAAGATATCCTAGGTCTGGACACGGATGCCAGAATGAATGTACCTGGAACAACCGAGGGAAACTGGCATTGGAAACTGAGCAAGAAGCTATTAACCGAGGAAGTAAAGCTCTGGCTTCGGTCTATGGCGGAAACATCAAAGAGATTGACGCCAAACACAAGGGAGGCCTAAACGATGGTTAAATGGCTAACGGTTCTAGTGGTTGAACCTGGGAAAGCTCCCGAAGTTAGAGAACTACCCAATAACCTCAAGGCTTTTGAACTGACGATCAAAGGTTATCTTGAGATGGTGGAAACGGTTCGTCCTGGATGCTTAATCATCTACGATGGGAATTATACTCTTACAAAGAAACCGATTGATAGGTCGGAAATCCAAGGAACGTTTATAATTGCTCGTGTAGACCCACCAGAGCTGGGAACATTAACTGAACAGGATATTGAGATACTTTATGAAGTCTACAAATAGAGGAAGATTTCCTATTTGATTTTTTGTTTAACCTTCACTTAGCTTTTCATGTGCATTATAATACTAACGCTGATATAAAAAATATTTACTAATACAAACTTTAGTGGTAGAAAACATTGCGCAACTATGGTAAAGTCTAAGAATATAGCTATTTTTAGATATTGGAGAGGTAATTGACTTAGTAAATATTATATTTAGTTTTGTGCAGGAAAGGCGGTTATTAATATTGTGACTTATAACAGAAAAAAATATTTAATAACCATCATGTTTTTTTTCGTATTTTTAATTACCTTTTTTAGCCTAATTCAACAAGCTGAAAGTAACCCCCACGGAAACTATACAGATAATACAGATGCTTGTGCTCTTTGTCACGCTACTCATACAGCCACTGGCATTAAACTGATGCGGATGCCAACTGATAAGTTGTTATGTTATACCTGTCACGATAGTACTGGTAGTATATACAATACTAGGGCTGCCTTTGGGGAAAGTGTAGCGGGTAGTTCGACCCTAGTATCACATCATCAAGTACCCGAGGGTAACCTAAAATGTGTAGATTGTCATAATCCTCATTTAAGCGACGGAGAAACGCCACGTCTGTTATCCACTGGACCGACTAGAATTAATAGTGGTAATGCTTTTTGTGGTAGCTGTCACGGTGTTGGTTCTACCAATCCAGGCGGTGATGTTGTCACAGGTTTTGTCTATACTGCTCATGATGTAAAGATGGACGGTCCCGCTTCCGGGACTAATATTAAATGTGTGCGTTGTCATGAGAGTCACGGTTCCAGTATTAAACCAATGATTAGAACAGAAGTTTATGATCAGAAGTTGGCTGTTAGTAAAACAGTATATGGTTTAGACAAGACTTTGTGCTACGGTTGCCATTCTACCTCTTTGGATACTTATAGCGGTCAAACAATTGCTGATCAGAGTAAACATATTACCACGACTAGCTCAACCAAGGCTTTAACTAGCTGGCCAAGTACTACCTATGGTACAGGTAATTGTTTAAACTGTCATGATCTTCATAGCCAAACCAGTAGAGCCAATTATACCCGCGAAGAGGGTAATCAAATATGTTATACGTGTCATGATGATCCCACAGTTACTAAGCCAAGCAATTACTCGTATCAGGGTAAGACCACCTATGAACAGACCCCCCATTCAACCTTACAAAAATTGATCGATCTAACCATTCGCCCCGATAGTCAGGATTTTGAGGCTTGGGAGAGTCTTAGTGAACCAACTCCCGGAAGTCCTGGTTCGCTTATGAGTACTAGCAAGAAAATGGCTATGGTAAGTGTGGACTCACAGTGGGGAACTACCGACCTAGCAACGGCAGATGGTACCTTTGATTACCAAATGTACCGCTTTAAATTGAATATGCCGATTGCCGAGTTAGCAAATGGGTTTACCGCCGGATGGACCGGCTACGGGGAAGCCACAGCAGGTTATCCAATCTCAGTTTATATCTGGAATAATACGCTAAATAGTGGAAGCGGAGGCTGGGAACTGATTCAAACCAGCCAAATGTCTACCGATACTGCGGTAAATTTTACGAAAAGTAATCCGGTATCATACGTCGACATCAATGGTTATGTCTTCTTGATGGCTAAGTCAAAAACATCCTCGGGTAATTTTCCTATTGCGGCTCTCACTTTAGATGGTTCAACGAATAATTCTCTTACAATCGGCTGGACTACCACGAAGGATTGTACCAGTTACGTAGATTTTGGGACTACTAGTAGTTATGTTTATGCAACTGGTTCAGAAACTCCTACTAAAAACCATTCGGTGACTATTTCCTTGCCTGGGCCGGGTATTTATCATTATCGCATTAGATCTTCCAATAGCGGTGGTGAATATAGCTCCCCGGATTATATGTTTGCTTCTCCGGCGCCTACTTTAACTCCAATACCGGATACAGGAATGGATGTTCCTGTTAATTTCAGCTGGAGTACCCCAGATGCCAGTAGAACACCCTTTACCTATCAAATTAAAGTTTGGAACCCGGCAGGGGGTTATAATTATACTTCAGGTTGGTTAAGTGGCAACAGTACCTCTCTTTATTTAGATGGAGGATCATCTTATATCACTTATAACTGGGAAGTCATTGCCAAAGACAAAGATGGGATTCTTTCCGGCTGGTCACTCCCTAGTACCTTTAACGTCCTTTATGTCAAAAGTTCCTGTCCAATCTTATATACTTGGGATGGTAAGGGATTTAGTTTTATTACGGACATTATGGCTGGGAGAACTTTAGGTCTTATGATAGCCCCAAATACTTATATTAACCCGTCGCCTGTAGCAGAAAGCCTGATTCCCAATGAACTGCTCAAGGCAAAAGATGGTAAATACAAATTACGCGTAAAAGATGAGAAAAATGAGATCGAATTTTTAGATAAAGTTACCCTAAAAGTGGTTGATCATCCTATGGGGACTAAGCTATATTTAAATGACTTATCAGGGTATGCAACGAAAAATAGACCTCCCAACAAAATGTATACAGTCAGGGATTTGAAACCAGTTAAAGCGTCTTATAGTAATGTTCCGCTTTATAAAGGGATAGCCGTAACCAACCAGGATATTACTGCGGAAGTTAGTAAAATAGGGGACGGTAAATATGCGCCTGCTTCCTTTTACGATGATAACCAGTATGTATTTGACTTAGGGGATCTGAGCGGAGCTCCAGAAATCAAATTGGTGATGAGTGGCTGGACAGAGTACGCTAGCAAGGGGGAACGTGCCGAGTGGCTGAAATCAGGAGCCAAGACCTCCAAGAAGATTATGGAGGTCCAGGATGAGAAGGGTAACTGGGTCGTTGTGGAAAAGATCTTACCCATTATCCCTGGATTAACTAAAACTGTAGTTTATGATTTAACCGGCAAATTTCCGGCTGGTGTCAAAGATTTCAAAGTAAGGATGCGCGGGTGGTATCGGACTTATATTGATTATGTAGGAGTGGATACCAGCATAACTGAAAATGTCAAAGTAACCGAACTTAAACCCACCAAGGCGGACTTTAGCTTTAAAGGACAAGCTAAATCTCTCCGGGATCCGTATCCCAGATTCAAGTATAACGAAATAGTCGAAACAGCCCCCCTCTTGCATCAAGGCAACTTTACTAAATTCGGTGATGTTCGGCCACTATTAGCCAAAAGCGATGATATGTATGTGATCATGGATACTGGCGACGAACTTGCCCTAGAATTTAAGGAAGTTCAACTTCAACCGGGCATGGAACGCAGCTATGTTATTTATACTGACGGTTATTTTCAAGAAACTAGTGGGAAAGTCGAGCCCTTACCTTTCCATGCCATGACTAACTATCCTTATGGTCCTGGAGAAAAATATCCGGATGATCAAGAACACCAAAAGTATTTGCAGGAATGGAATACTAGGCATCACGACGCTGGAAAAGCAGTTAAGGCTGCTGACACTAAAACTGGGCTACTGACAGGCTGGTTAATAAAAATACAGAATTTCTTTAAATATCTTGGGCAACTTTTAACCAGTTGGATGCATAAGGTACAAGCACTAAGGATAATTAGTAGTCCAGTTCCAATAGAATCTGGCAAACTTAGTAGTGATGCTGTGGTAAAGCAACTACATCGTTCTTTAAATACTAATAGTGTAGTACTTAATGCTGTTTATCTGCCGCTAGGCAGTACAATAGGTGATTGTGCCAATTGTCATTCTGTCCATGGACAAGGCAAGCCTGATGGTTCGATTATTCCTAGTATGCTAACGAACCGAGAAGATATAACCTGTCTTGCTGGCGGTGGCGGAGCCTGTCACAGTTCGGGGACAAATTCAGCCTCTGGGGTAAACATCAATGCCGAGTTAACTGCCAGTTCTGATCCTAAAACTCACCACGATGTCCGACAGGAAGATCAAGCAGTAACCGGCAGTAAAATAACTTGTTCGGATTGTCATGATCCTCATAAGAATACGGCCATTGAGAAGTATTCTAATCCGGATAACATCTCTACTTTAAATGTAACTCTTAAGAACTTCAACCAAAATATTGGTTCCAATGGGGAGGTCTATGCTTTACTAGGGGCAGAACATGATGGAATACCACCTGTGATTTCCGGTTTAAGTATTGATAAATTAACGAATGGTCCTCTCGAACCGATTATAAAATGGAATACCGATGAGAACGCTACAAGCTGGGTGGATTGGGGTACAAGCACTGCTTATGGGATTGTGTATGGTGATAATAATCTTAATACCAGTCATAGCGTTACTGCCGGGGGTATAGAAATGGAAACTACCTACTATTACCGATTAAGATCTACTGATGCTTTAGGTAATGAGCAGGTTGGTGGAGTCAATACCTATGTATATTCAGCGTTTGGTCCTCCACCGCCGACCCCAACTGTAATTGCAACAGGCTACACACAAAATACCTCTCCAACCCTGCAGTGGAACCCTGTTTTGTGCCCAGATGCTGATCCGGTTCAGTATTATGTAGAGATTACGGACGGGGTGACAACCTTAAACTCAGGTTGGATAAACGGTACCAGTTGGACAGTAGGCTTATCAGCTCCTGTTACATGGACATGGAAAGTCAAAGCTCGGGATGCGATCCATTTAGGCGAGTCAAGTTGGTCGGCTCCCGATACCTTCTTCATCGATTCTTGTCCGATCTTATATACTTGGGATGGAAAGAAATATAATTTTGTGACTGATATAATGTCGCGGAGCACTATAGGACTTATGGTAGCCCCGAATATTTATAATAACCCATCGTCTGTAGAAGAGAGTCGAATTATCAGTGCACTCCTGAAGCCACAGGCTGGTAAATACAAATTAAGGGTAAAGGATGAAAAAGATGAGATCGAATTTTTAGATAAAGTTACCCTTAAGGTAGTTGATCATCCCATTGGTACCAATCTTTATTTAAACGATCTGACGGGTTATACAACCAAAAATCAACCCCCTAACAAAATTTATACTGTAAGGGATGCAAAGCCAGTTAAAGCAACCTATAACAATGTTCCATTATATAAAGGGACAGCTGTAACTAATCAGGATATAACTAAGGAAGTAAGTAAACTGGGGGATGGACAATTTGCCCCTGCTTCCTTATACGATGATAATCAGTATATTTTTGACTTGGGCGATTTGACGGGAGCACCTGAAATCAAGCTGGTGATGAGTGGCTGGACAGAATATGCCACCAGGGATGAACGTGCCCAATGGTTTAAATCGGGCACTAAGTCAGCTAAGCGGATTATGGAAGTTCAGGATGCGAACGGTAAGTGGGTCGAAGTTATGAGTGGTCTACCCTTTATTCCTGGGTTAACCAAGACTGTAGTTTATGATCTGACCGGTAAATTTCCGCTTGGGGTGAAGAATTATAAAGTAAGAATGCGTGGCTGGTATCGGACCCATATTGATTATGTAGCTGTGGATACCAGTAAAACCGAGGATGTCAAAATTACCGAACTGAAACCTAGCAAGGCCGACTTAAGCTTTAAGGGTATAGCTAAATCTTTACGTGATCCGTATCCGAGGTATAGTTATGACGAAATAGTCAAATTAACACCTAAAACGCATATCGGAAACTTTACAAAGTTTGGTAACGTTCGACCATTGCTGGGTAAAAGTGATGATATGTACGTAATTATGGACAGCGGTGACGAGCTTGCTTTGGAATTTGATGAGATTCCACTTCAACTGGGTATGGCACGAACCTATGTCATCTATACTGACGGGTATTTCCAGGAAGTCACAGGGAAAGTGGAGCCTATGCCTTTTCATGCTATGTCCAAGTATCCCTATGGCGCAGAAGAAAAATACCCGGCTGATTCTGAACACCAAAAGTATCTCAAAGAATGGAATACCCGGCAGCATGACGGTAGTTTTGCCAAGGATTTGACAATTAATCAGCACTGGTATAACAAACTGATAGATTGGCTGAAACAAAAATGGGACCAATTAGCTGAGTTCTTTAAGAGCTTGTTTAACCGTAGTTTAAGTAGACCAGCAAAATTCGCCAGAATAACTGATCTGACGACGGATAGAGTTTCCCCGCCGCCAGGGTTAACTCATTATTCATTAAACACTGATCTTTTAACCTTGACCCTTACAAATAAAACTCAAGTTAAAACTGTTCTTCAAGCTGCCTATGGTTGGGAGAGCGCAGGAGCCACTACACCGTTCCCTAGTAGCCCGGGGACTCTGACCAACGATAAATTGCCCAAGATCAGCTCTCAAAATCAAGATTACTGGACTACTGATAAAACTACAATTGATCGGCAGTACAACTGGCAAATGGTCAAATTTCAAATTGCTCCGGCACTTGCCACAGGACTAAACACCAATCAGTTAATGCAGAGCATTGATGTCACTTGGCTTGGTCATGGTGAACCAACAGCTGGTTATAATACAAAGTTGTACCTGTGGAACTTTGTGAGTCAAGCTTGGGAAGTAAAAAAATCTCAAACTGCTGGTACAGATATAAACTTACAATCCAGAGAAGAATTTACAAATAATGCATTTTGTTTAACCTGCCATGATAATACACCTCCGAGTGGAGTAACCATGCCTGCCGGTGTGACTAATATTGTTTATGCTTGGAATAATACAAATACAGCTGATATTCACGGTGACCGTTTGGGAACGGGTTTTGGTGGTACCATTAAGCCACCCTATGAACGTAGTATGCAAGGATTATCCTGTAGTAATTGTCATGACTCGCACGGTAATGCCAACCTATACCATTTTCCCACAACAATTAACGGTAATTCCGGTATCAGTGTGACCAATGGCAATCAGTCCAAGGTTGTTTGTATCTCTTGTCACGAGGGAACTGTAGCTAGTTGGCATGCTGAATGTATTAGTTGTCACGCCTATGGATCTGCTCATGACGGACCTAATTCTCCAGAAACAAGTACGAATGTTGACTATCCCAATGAAAGTAGTGATTGTTTGCTTTGTCATAACCACGGCAGTAAAAGTTTTGTGAACTCAAAAAATAATCTTGGAGTAGTGGACGGCTGTTATTATATGGGTTGCCATAATTATACAAAAACTTTTTGACTTCTCCAATCCTAAGCTTTGTTTAGCCCACCTAATTATTTGGGTGGGCTTTTTGTGATTTTTATAAACTATTTGTCAGTCTCTTAAACTATATGGTATATTTAAATGATGGGAAAGGAGTTTAGCTTATGCCCAAAATGGTAATCTTAGATGGTAATAGTTTAGCGAATCGAGCTTTTTATGCTTTACCGGTGTTAACGTCGTCTGATGGAAAACCGACCAATGTCTTACATGGTTTCATGACCATGCTTTTAAGGCTACAAGCTGAACAGAAACCTGACTATTGGCTGGTTGCCTTTGATAAAACCAAAGCGACTGTACGTATAGAACAGTATGCAGATTATAAAGCTCATCGTAAAGAAACACCAGAGGGCTTACGACCTCAATTTGATTATCTGAAAGAGGTACTTAGTGGATTTTCTGTACCTATGCTAGAATTAGCGGGTTATGAAGCAGATGATCTGATCGCCACCGTGACCCAACAAGCCGAAGTTAAGGGTTGGGAGGTCAAGATATATACAGGGGATCGAGATGCCTTGCAATTGATTTCGCTGCAAACGCAGATCTTGTTGACCAAAAAAGGGATCAGTGAAGTTGAGTTATATGATGAAGCTAAGCTTTGGGAACGTTATCAACTGAAACCTCAGCAGATTATCGACCTTAAAGGCTTGATGGGGGATGCTTCGGATAATATTCCGGGGGTTCCGGGAATCGGAGAGAAAACCGCTTTAAAACTTCTATGGGAGTTTGGGAGCGTGGAAGAGGTTTTAGCTAATCGGGCTAAAGTATCTGGTAAAAAGTTGCAGAGTAGTTTAGAGGTATATGCCGAACAGGCCTTGCTCAGCAAGCGCTTAGCAACTATGATTAAAGAGGCTCCCGTTCCTGTAGAATTTTCCTTAGAAACTTGTGAATATAGGCAACCCCGAAGTGCAATTGTTTTAGGGGTTTTGAATAAATACACTTTACGTAATGTGGAACGTCTTTGGCGTGAACGTTATGGTGGGGATTTAGCTATCGAGAAGGGTGATGAAGTTAATCTACTGGAAGTAACATCTGATAATAATGATAGCTCGAGTAGTTCGCTGATTACAAGTATTGAAGTTGAAGATCAGAGTGCGAATTATTTAAACACGTCCTTGAGTTTAGGGTATAATGATCTAGCAGGTTCAAAGGAAGCTCAAGCAAAGAGTAAGTCACAATTTACTGCTGATTGGTCGGAAATTGAGTTAACAGCTCAAGCAGGGCTAGAGTATTTTAATAAGTGGCGGACTCAGAAAGCAGTGGTTGTCTTGTCCTATCGATATCAGGGTACTAATCCTCATCGCGGACAGGTGCAAGAATGGACAATAGCTGTTTCTGGAGAAACGTTTTCCTTGGTGTGCAAAGGAATTGCGTCAGATGTTGAGCTAAGTTTTTATGAATTATTGGCTGATCCAGGTGTTCGGAAAATTGTTGCAGATAGTAAAGAACTTTTTGCTTTACTCTCCAATATGGACAAATATATCTGCGGTATCGAACTGGATCTAACCTTAGCTGCTTATCTAATCAATCCTGCTCGGACAAAGTTTGACCCTTGGGAGTTGGTCAAAACCTATTATCCCGATCAATTACCGTTAGTGAGGTTAGCCCAAGAAGCTGCTGCTATAGCCCAAGTTGTTCCACGCTATGTCGCCGAGCTCAAGGAGCTGGGTCTTTCAGACTTGCTACGCAATCTCGAACAACCTTTAGCACCGCTTTTGGCCAAAATGGAACGGCATGGTATTGCTGTAGATAGTCAACAACTAAAGGCCCTCGGTCAGGAATTGACGCTTGCGTTACAACGTTTAGAACAAGAGATTTACAGCGCGGCGGAGGAACAGTTTAATATCAATTCCACTCAACAATTAGGACATGTCCTCTTTGAAAAGTTAGGCTTACCCCACGGTAAGAAGACTAAGACAGGATTTTCGACTGACGCCGAGACTTTAGAAGAATTGCGTTCGGCTCACCCAGTTGTGGCAAAGCTTTTAGAGTACAGGCAATTAAACAAACTCATGTCCACTTATGTGAACGGCTTACTCACTCAGGTACGCGAGGGAAGGGTTCACACTACCTTACAGCAAACAGTAACTGCCACGGGGCGCTTATCTAGCACTGAACCTAATTTGCAAAACATACCTATACGTTTAGAATACGGCCGCCAATTGCGTAAGGTATTTCAGCCAACTGAACAGGATTGGCTGATCTTGTCGGCAGACTATTCTCAAATTGAGCTTCGTATCTTAGCTCATTATTCTCAAGATCAAGTCCTATGTGAGTCCTTTGCACTCGGGCAAGATGTGCATACTAGGACAGCGGCTGAAGTGTTTGGGATAGCCTTAGCAGAAGTTACTTCAGATTTGAGGCGCAAGGCTAAAGCTGTTAATTTTGGCTTGATTTATGGACTAACGGATTTTGGTTTGGCTAGGGATTTGGGAATTCCGCGTAAAGAGGCCAAGTTTTATATTGCCCAATATTTTGCGCGTTATAGTGGGGTAAAACGTTATCTAGAAGAAGTTGTCGAGCAGGCGAAAAAGGACGGTCAAGTACGTACGCTTCTGCAAAGATTACGACGGATTCCGGAGTTGTCTAGTTCCAATCGTACTCAAAGACTTTTTGGGCAACGTATTGCTATGAACACACCCATTCAGGGAACTGCTGCTGACATCATGAAGTTAGCAATGCTACGTGTTAACGAAGGGCTAAAAGATTTTCGTGCTGTTATACTTTTGCAAGTGCATGATGAATTGTTATTACAAGTAGCTCCTGCGGAATTAGAAGCTGTTAGGCAAATGGTACGCGATAAGATGGAAAATGCCTTTAAACTATCCGTACCTCTGACCGTGGATTGTAAAGTAGGACCTAATTGGTACGATTTGCAACCTTTAGTCTAAGCAGGAATGAGGAAGTATTATGCCGGAATTGCCAGAGGTAGAGACGATAAGGCGAACTTTAATGGAGCATGTTCCTGGTTTAGACATTACTGAAGTTAAGCTTTTATGGCCAGCCGTTGTTCAAAATTGGCAAGATCAAGTCTTTGCGGAAGTTGTCACTGGACGGAAAATTGAAAGTATTGAGCGTCGTGGAAAATACTTGCTTTTTACGCTTGACGAGGGCTGGTCTCTAGTGGCTCATATGCGGATGACCGGACGGCTCAACTATTTTTCCTCAGCACAAGTGCCTGAACGTCATACTCATCTGGTTTTTTCGCTTAGTCGAGGGGAATTGCATTTTTCGGATGTGCGGAAATTTGGTAGAATTCAGATAATCCCGACAGATTTACGTTTGCTTTCG
Source organism: Desulfitobacteriaceae bacterium (assembly GCA_049302575.1). GTDB lineage: Bacteria > Bacillota > Desulfitobacteriia > Desulfitobacteriales > Desulfitobacteriaceae > JBAQMG01. Next base: position 31,495 of record JBAQMG010000023.1, read on the forward strand.
CCTTCTCTGGCTAAACTGGGCCCGGAACCCTTAGAACCTGATTTTACTACAGGTCTACTTGGGGAACGTTTAGCATCTAAAAAATTTAATATTAAAGCAGCCTTACTCGATCAGAGAGTCTTAGCCGGGTTGGGAAATATTTATACAGATGAAGCTCTCTTTAGGGCTGGCGTAGCACCGGAAAGAAAGGCTTGTTCCCTCTCTGCGGAAGAAGTCTTAAAGTTGCATGAGGCGATACAAGCGGTTTTAATTGCCGGAATCTCCTCAAATGGAACTTCCTTTCGAGATTATCGCGATGCCAACGGACAAAAAGGGAATTTCCAAGCACTTTTACAAGTGTATGGCAGAGGGACGGAACCTTGTTTGCAATGTGGCAAAACATTAGAGAAGCTACGTTTAGCAGGGAGAACGACAGTGTATTGTAGTCATTGTCAAGCTTGATACTTAGCAATCATAATAATGGTAAGGTGTTGGAATAATATGAATGTTTTGGCCTGTAGGGACTGTGGTGTTGATGTTTCAGGCGAGCCACTTTTTCAAAATGTTAATTTTGCCTTAGAGGATCGGGAAAAAGTCGGTCTCGTTGGTCCTAATGGGGCGGGCAAGACGACTTTGCTACGAGCGTGTCTGGGTGAAATTCCTTTAGAAGCGGGTACAGTTCAGCTTACGCGTTCTTATGGTTATTTACCACAAACTACAAATTTAGAAGCTGCCGGAACTGTTCAGGAAAGTATGTTAGCAGAACGCTCTGATCTCCTTGCTTTATGGGGGGATATACGTCGCTTGGAAGAGAAGATGAGTACTCAGACAGAAAAACTCATGGAACAGTATGCCACCTTAAGCGAAAGGTTTGAACGCGAGGGAGGGTATGCTCTTGAGGCTCTGATTCGTAAGATCTTGGCTGGTCTTGGATTAGAGAAGGAATTAAAAACCCTAGTTTCCAACTTAAGTGGTGGTCAAAAAACACGGCTAGCTTTAAGTAAACTTCTTTTGCGCTCGCCCGCACTTTTGATTTTGGATGAACCGACCAATCATTTGGATATCACAGCTATGGAGTGGTTGGAGGGCTTTTTGAGAGACTATGTTGGTACAGTGCTCGTTGTCTCACATGATCGTTATTTCCTTGACCACACCGTAGGCAAGATCCTTTGTTTAGAGAAAGGAAGGTTAAAAGTATATTCTGGAAATTTTTCCGAATATGAACTGCAAAGAGCTTTAGAAGAGAAAACTCTCATGCGAGAGGCGGAAAAGTTATCTCAAAAAGTTGCTCGCCTTGAGGAATTCGTCAGAAGAAATAAAGCGGGTGTAAATTCTCGTCAAGCTCGTGGTAGAGAAACGCAATTAGGTAAACTTACACCTTTACAAGTGAATAAAGCTGAGCAAAACCTTAAATTCACAGCCCATGTTGGTACCAGAAGTGGGGATAGGGTGCTAAATATTGAGGATTTAAAAGTTTCCTTTGGCACGCGAACCCTATTTCATAACGTTCAGATTAATTTGCTGCGTGGCGATAGAATTGCAATTTTGGGCAAAAATGGAATCGGTAAAACTAGTTTATTGAAAGCAATTCTTGAACGTCTTCCTTATGAGGGCACTATCCGCTTAGGAGCCAACGTCAAGCTGAGTTATTACTCTCAGGAACATGAAGATTTGAATACTAGCTCAACGGTTATTGATGAAATTCGTGGGGTATCGGACATAAAAGACCACGAGATTCGTTCTCTATTGGCGCGCTATGGTTTTCGTGAAGAGGAAGTATTTAAACCAGTAAAAGTTTTGAGTGGCGGAGAAAAGAGTCGTTTAGCCTTATGTAAACTTTTTTTAACACCAAGTAATCTATTGCTTTTAGATGAGCCTACTAATCATTTGGATACCGAAACCAGAGAGGTTTTAGAGGATTTACTAATGGAGTACAAAGGTACACTCCTCGTCGTCTCACATGATCGCTATTTTCTCGATAAAGTAATCAATAAGATAGGTCAGCTTACTGCGAGCGGTCTTACACTATATGAAGGCGATTATACTGATTATCTGGAAAAACGGGCTCAAGAAAGTAATTCCCCAATAGTTCAAAGCTTTTCTAAGGTTCAAGCTGATCGTGAAGAGGCTAGGAATAACCAACGTCAGCAAAAACGCATACAACAAATGGAAACTGAAATAGCTGAACTTGAGCTGAAATTAAGGAAACTGGAAATAGAATTAGCCGACTCTGCAGCTGATTACCAGAAAGCTTTAGAACTGCACAGTGCATGCGAAGAAGTCAAGCTGAAATTAGAAGAGACTTTTCAAGTTTGGGCAGATATCTGTAAGTAATTTGAACCATTTGTTCCTCTCCCCCATATATTATCCTGTAAATCGGAGGGTGGAGGGATACATATGGGTACTGCCTTACTTATGGCATTCGCTTTAAGTCTTGATGGATTTGGCGTGGGCTTAGCCTACGGTTTGAGGCGAATTCGCCTCCCGCTTAGTTCTTTGCTAGTCATTGCCCTTTGTACAGTTTTTGCAATGGGTGTTTCTATGTTGTTGGGAAGTTGGGTTGTCTTGTGGTTGAAATTCATCCCAGCAAAATTATTAGGGGCAATAATTATTTTGAGTTTAGGAATTTTTCAATTTATAAGAGCAGTGTTTAAGACAGAAAAAAACGTGTGCATCAACGAGGCAATACCAGTAATGGCGTCAATTAATCAAGCAGTGCTGGTCGAACCGGTTTTTCGCATTCAATTACGCTTTCTAGGTTTAGTCGTTCAAGTCCTGAGAACTCCTGATTTAGCCGATATTGATGGTTCAGGTGGGATCAGCCTTAGAGAAAGCCTATTGTTAGGGAGCGCTCTGGCAATGGATGCCTTTGCGTCGGGGATTGGCGCAGCTTTAGCAGGAATGACTTTATTCGTCATTGGTATTGTGGCCTTAACCCAGTTAGTGATGATCCGATTAGGGCAGGTCTTAGCCGGGAAAATCCCGGAATTTTTAATGACAAAGGCAGAATTATTACCTGGTTTGGTTTTAATAATGGTTGGATTAGGAAAGTTGATTTGAGAGGTGCTTAGCGTGTTAATAATTGGTCTTACAGGAGGAATAGGAAGTGGCAAATCCAGCGTTGCCAAATGGTTTAAGGAACAGGGTATTCCTGTACTTGACGCTGATCAAATCGTGCATAGTCTCTTTAATAATGATCAAGCTCTTCTAACTGAATTAGTTAAAGAGTTTGGGGAGGGAATTTTAGACACTCAAGGAAAGATTAACCGGCAGGTGCTAGGTCGTAAGATTTTTGATAATGATCAAGCCCGACATAAATTAGAAAAGATTGTACATCCAAGGGTTTCAAAAAAAATGCGACAGGAACAAATAAAATTAGAAAAAGAGGGGGTTCAGCTCTGTGTTTGGGATGTACCCTTACTTTTAGAAGGAGGGCTTAAAGATTCTGTTGATCAGGTTTGGGTAGTTTGGGTTCCTCGTGAGGTGCAAATTCAACGTGTCCTAGGAAGGGACAAGCTTACAAGAGAAGAAATTATGGCTCGTATTGTGGCACAAATGCCTTTAGATGATAAAGTCAAATTAGCTAACGTTGTTATTGATAATTCAGGAAATTGGTCCCAAACGCAAAATCAATTAATAGATCTTTTTAAGAATCTTAAGGACTAAGCTGATAGCTCCAAAATACATTGAATAAAGAAACTTATTACAGGGTTCATTAATGGGAGTATGAGGAGTTGTCATGTATAAAAACAAGAAGATCATGACTAAAGTTTTATTAATAAGAACTCTGTTCATTGTAATACTGGGATCACTATTGGTTTGTGGTCTAGGGCAGACCTCTGTCTACCAAAAGATTATTTACCCCTACCCACATCGAATATTGATTGAAAAATATGCCACTTTATATGGGGTAGATCCCTTATTGGTGGTATCGGTGATACGTGAAGAAAGCAAATTTTTACCCCAATCAGAATCCCACAAAGGGGCAAAAGGTTTGATGCAATTAATGCCAAGTACTGCACAAGCGATAGCTAAGAGTCTTGGTGATAAGGATTATAATGATCAGGACTTAGTAATGCCGGAAAAAAATATCCAATACGGAACTTGGTATTTGGCAAGTCTAAAGAAAGAGTTTGATAATAACCCTACTCTAGTACTAGCAGCCTACAATGGTGGACGTGGACATGTTAAGGACTGGATAAAAAACAATCAACTTAAGCTGGATCAATTGCGCTATCAAGATATTCCTTTTAAAGAAACACGTCAATATGTGGAACGAGTCTTGAAAAGTTATCAAATATACAGTAAGCTTTATACTATCGGCAACTAACAATTTGATGGGTTTAATCTTTTGCAGTAGGGAAGAGGAGAAATTAATGAAATATACTGATCAAACTGAAACTAAACAAATTTTAACCCGTTTGAAAACGGTAAGGGGACATGTTGCTGCAGTTGAAAGAATGATTGAGGAAGAGAAGACTTGTGAGGAAGTCCTTTTACAATTAGTTGCTATTCGTGCGGCAGTTCATAAAGTTTCTGTCGTTATAGCGCAACGTTATGCCACTACGTGTATGCTTGAGGCCTTAGACCAGGGAGAGGATCGTCAGCAAATCTTAAACAAGGCTATTGATACATTAATGAAGCTTAATCAATAGAGGCCTGATATGTATAATATCGCTTTCATAGATTATTAGGTTCACCTAAAAACATTAGAAAACGACTACTGAAGTAAGTCGTTTTCTAATGTTTTTAGCCTAAATGGGAAATACTATGAATTAGGAATTGACTTAATGCGCAAGGTTAAGTACAATGACAGTAACCCCATACCCTGCGGGGGTTGAAAAGAGGTTATGTATGAGTACTCTGGAAATTACTAAAAGGTATTCAAATATATGCGCAGACTCCAATTTGAGCTGTGGTGGAAATCTTACCTATCTTGCCTTAAAACCAGGTGAAAAAGTTCTGGATCTCGGCTGTGGCAGGGGCACGGAAACCCTTCAAGCTGCAGAATTAATCAATCCCTCTGGATTTGCTTGGGGAATAGATCTTACACCAGCTATGATTAAAGCAGCGAAAGACCAAGCTAGAGAAGCAGGTGTCGATAACGTAGAGTTTTTACTTTCGTCAATTGAGCAACTTCCTTTTGCGACGGGGAGCATTGATGCTTTAATTAGTAATTGTGCTATTAATCATGTAGCTGATAAACTAAGTGTTTATCGTGAGATTTACCGCGTGCTTAGCCCTGGAGGACGATTTGTAATCTCAGATATCATGACTAACAAACCTTTACCACAAGCAATAAAAGAGGATTCTGAAGCAATTGCTGCTTGTTTTGGTGGGGCTATCACAGTTAAAGAATATGAAGAAGTCTTAGGTTCAGCTGGTTTTCAAGAAATAAAAGTTTTTAAAGAACGGCATTATTCCAAAAATGGCTACGAGATGATTAGTCGTACTTTTCAGGGGAAAAGGCCGCAATAACACTTTGAAAGGGGGTAAGACATGTATTATAGCCGTTATAACTTAATTATTCCGATGAAAGAAAATCCTCAGTTTCCCTACGCGATTATAAATCCGCTGTCCGGCGCCTTTGATTTGGTCGACTTAGCGGAATATGATAGACTTCAAGCCTTAAGTCAGGGAAAAATTGTGACTGATGAAGAATTTATACTCTATTTAAAAACTAGAGGTTATCTCTTTAACGCTGCTGAAGAAGAGAACGAAATTTTACAGAAACGCTGGCCAGAGTTCCAAAAAACTTTAGGTGAGACTGCACCACAGGTTTTATTAGTACCAACTTACGACTGTAATCTTGCTTGCCCTTATTGCTACCAAAACGGGATCAAGCAGAAAACCCAGTTAATGACTAGAGAAGTAGTGGATGTTTTCTTTGAGCATTTAGTCAAACTCTATCCTCAGCAGAAACCATTTATTACTTTATTCGGAGGGGAAGCCTTAAACGCTTTACCTCGTCAGAAAGAAATTATCGATTATATCGTAAAAAAAACTGTATTGGGTGGATATGCCATTTCAGCAGTAACAAACGGTTATAATTTGTTGGAATATCTCGATATTCTTCAACAGACTACCGTTAAAGAAATCCAAATAACGCTGGATGGACCGCAAAAGGTTCATGATCAACGTCGGCATACGGCAGGTGGACAGGGAACCTATGCTCGGATAATCAAGGGTATGGAAGCAGCGATCAGTCGTAAAATACCAATAAATCTGCGGTTAGTTGTTGATAAAACAAATTATGAAGAATTGGTTAATCTGGCTGAAGAATTTGAACAACGGGGTTGGTTAGATCTCCCAATCCAAGAATTCAAAACTCAAGTCGGACGTAACTACGAACTCTTCGAGTGCTATGCAACTCCCCAACATCTTTTGGCACAGGCTGAACATTGGGCAATGTTTGTCGAACTTGCTGAGCAGCATCCTATTTTGCGAAAGTTTCATCAGCCAGAATTCAAAGGGATAAAACACCTAATAAAGACGGGTGAATTATATTTGCCAACCTATGATACATGCCCAGCATGCAAGACAGAGTGGGTATTTGATCTTTATGGAGATATCTATGGTTGTACGGCAACAACCGGACAAGAAGAATATAAGCTGGGGACCTTTTTTCCAGAGTACCACCTCAAAGAACGAGAAGTAAAACTGTGGCAAGAGCGAAATATCTTAACTATTCCTGAATGCAAAGCATGTGATGTGAGTCTAATTTGTGGTGGGGGCTGCGGCGCAGTTGCTCATAATCAATTGGGTAAGATTTTGGCGCCCGATTGTCGTCCTATTAAAGAAGTGCTTGAATTAGGCTTAAGATATTACGGCGATGAACTCTTGAAAATGAGGTGAATACTAATGGCGGCGTTTATTCTTGAAAAGTTATGTATTGGTTGTCAGCGATGTATACGAACTTGTCCCAATCAAGCGATTGAGCTGATAGCGCATTTGGCCACAGTGGATCCTGAAAAGTGTACTGAATGTGAAGAATGCTTAGAAGCCTGTATGCACGGAGCAATTACTTTTCGAGTAGGTAAGGAGGCTCAAAGTAATGGATGAAGGGCAGAGAAAAGAATGGATGAGTAAGTTGGAAGGTCTGGAAGACCAACTCGTTGATTTGCGTTCGCGTTGGCCAGCCCACTCTTTAAAACCAGCAATGTTAATCGAACTAGAGGCTTTAGAGGAAGAACGAGATCGCCTGCGAGATCTTCTTAAAATCGTAGACTAACAAAAAAGCACAAAAGCTTGGCAACCATAAGGGGAACCAAGTTTTTGTGCTTTTTAAAACCTTAAACTTTCAACATGCCTTGTTGCTTGATCTCCTTTATGCAGGGTAAAAAGCGTGATTTCAGGTGGTACGTGAAGTCTTAAGGGGAAAATACTCTCACCAAGTCCTCGGTTAATGTAGACTCTTACTCCTTTAATTTCATGGTATCCTTCGTAGATACCTTGATCACCTAGGTAAGTATTAGTTATCCACGGTTTCATTCCGGGAAGGCGTATTTGACCACCGTGAGTATGACCGGTTAACAGCAAGTTTGCTCCGTATTTAGCTACATCATCAAGACAGTCAGTAGAGTGCGCCAGCACCAGACGAAAAGTGGAAGAATCAAGCGTTTCACGATTTATTCCTTGATAGGCTTTTGGCACATTATCATGAGCTGTAGCTGGGTCATCGATGCCTATAATCAAGGTATTCAGATTGGGTAAATAGTCAGCTTCATTTATAAGCGGTATCCAACCCATCCCACGCAGAAGTTCGATATAGCGTTTAAACAAGGTGCTGGAAAAATGCGAATAATCATTGTTACCCATGACAATATAACGTCCGTAGCGGGCTTTTAAAGAATTCAAATAGATCAATACCTTATCCAAATCAGCTCGAGTGGAGATTACATCCCCAGTAATGACTAGGAGATCAGGTTTTTGGGCCGTAATGGCTTTTCTTATTCGTTCAGCTGGAATCTGTAAACTTTCCAGATGTAAATCGCTGATTTGGGCGATAGTCTTACCGCTTAAGGCTTCGGGAAGTGTAGGATAATATAAATCCCATTTTTCTATTTTAAGATCTATGGTATCATGCTCTGCCCAAGCAAGTATACCAGCACCTCCAATTGGCACACTGGTTAGCAACCAATGACTTCCACAGAATCGAGCTATTTTCTTTAAAAAGTCACGGCGTGAAGTTTTATTATTAAAAGTAGAAGGGTTCTTAGCCAAAATTCGTGTCCTCCAGAATGAAATCAATTCATTATCTGAGCTCCATGACTATCAATAGATAGTGCGTAGGCACGCGCTTGTATCGAATGATTCTTAAATGCCGTAACCATTGCTTCGGCAACAGCTGTTTCAACCTCCTCTGCAACAAGTGCCAGAAGAGTTGGTCCGGAACCACTGAGTGCCGCACCAAAAGCTCCAGCCTCAAGTGCTGCCTTAAGAGTATCATGCATACCTGGAATTAGTGTGGCTCTCTGATTTTGATGAAGTAAATCAAGCATCCCCTCCCGTAAGAGCTGGTACTCTTCTTTTATAAAAGCCTCTACAAGTAAAGCAACATGGGCAATATTGAACACAGCCTCTCGACGTGATACTTTCGGGGGTAAAACTCCGCGAGCTGTGTTGGTTTTCAAAAGTAGTTCAGGAACGATTACGATAGCTCGGATTTTAGGTGTGTTAGTTAAGATACGCGGTAATATACCATAATTTGTGGGAACAGCTAGCGTAATCCCACCCAGAAGGGCAGGTGTAACATTATCGGGATGTCCTTCAATTTGGGTAGCCATTTGGAGAAGCTCTAATTGGTTTAAAGGATTGCCAGCTAGAGTATTGGCTGCAAGTAATCCTCCCACAATAGCAGCTGAACTGCTACCCAAACCTCTAGCGGGTGGGATATAACTTTCTAAGGTTAAAGAGATGGAAGGTATGGGGAAACCGATATTTTGCCAAAGAAGACACATAGTGTGCCAGACTAAGTTATTTACTTCTTGGGAGATTCCCGAAGTATAGGGACCAGTGAGAGTTATCTTAAACGGCTGATCAGTTTCGACGATAATTTTGTTGTATAAACAAAGCGCGAGACCTAGACAATCGAAACCAGGTCCTAAATTGGCTGAAGTAGCCGGAACTTGTACACTGATCATTTGATCCTCCTGCCCGCTTTATTCACTGAGCATCTGTTTCAAAGCGGATAACATTTTGAATGGTTAGAACTTTATTATAGGCACGAACTGAGTCTAAAGCTTCTTGGAGTTGGCCTTCACGACATGGGTGGGTGAGCAAGACAATTTCAGCTTCTTTGTTATCACGAGGTTTTTGGATTATGGAGGCAAAACTAATATTTGCCTCTGCAAATAAAAGTGCCAAAGTGGCTAAAACTCTAGGCTCGTCTTTAACTAATAGACGAATATAAAAGGCAGTAATAAATTCACTTGAAGTTTTTATTGGTAACTTCAGATAGCAGGTACAATTTATCGCCGCGGTTGAATGAGCTTGAATGTTACGAATGACTTGAACAATGTCTGCGACGACAGCACTACCAGTGGGTAACGAGCCCGCTCCTCGGCCGTAAAACATTGTTTCGCCAACAGCATCCCCAACGACATAGATGGCGTTAAAGACACCTTTAACGGAGGCTAGAGGATGAGTTTTGGGTAATATTGCAGGATGTACACGGATTTCTATACCTTCATCCAGATGTTTGCCCACTGCTAACAACTTGATGGTACAACCTAGTTCAGCAGCGTATTGAAGATCAGCTTGGGTAATTTTCGAGATTCCTTCTACATATACGTCAGACAGCGTAACTCTGGAATTAAAGGCAATAGAAGACAGAATCGCTAATTTGCGCGCAGCATCGAGACCTTCAACATCTGAAGTAGGGTCTGCTTCAGCGTAACCAAGTTTTTGAGCTTCGGCAAGAACCTCATGATAATCTCTACCTTGGTCAGCCATGGCAGTGAGAATATAGTTCGTTGTACCGTTGATGATGCCAATGATCTTTGAGATGCGATTTCCAGCCAAAGATTGTCTTAAAGCAGCGATAATCGGAATTCCTCCAGCAACACTCGCTTCAAAATAAAGATCCTTACCTTCTGCTTTGGCGACTTCAAGTAGTTCTTGGCCGTGAAGGGCTAGGAGATCTTTGTTCGCCGTGATCACATTTTTACCGTGACGTAAGGCTTTCAAAATAAAGGTGTGAGCTGGTTCAATTCCTCCGATTAATTCAAGCACAATATCTATTTCTGGGTCTAAAAGAATGTCGTCTGCTTTATCAGTAAGTTCAAAATCTCCAGAAATTTTTTGTGGTTCTTGAGGATCAAGCACTAAAACTCGTTTAATAATAATATCACTTTGCGTTCTGGTTTGAATATCCTGCGCATTTTGTTGTAGAATACTTACAACGCCACTTCCGACAGTTCCTAATCCTAAAATTCCTATGTATATTTTGTTTAACATTTAAAAGCACACTCCCTTGGATACGCACACTTGTTTATCCTTAGTGGACATTATAGACGGATTTTAAGGTTTTGGCAAGAGGTCATTTATTTGAAAAACGGCAGGGTCTCGTCAATATCATCACCTATTGAGAGTATGTATAATTATTTTCTACCGATTCACAACAATGATTCCGCTGGCAACCAAAGCCAATCCCAAAAACATGTTTACTGTCAGACTTTCCCCCGGAATAAACAAGGCGGATAAAATAGCTCCCGCAACCGGTGTCATAAAATTATAAACACTGATTTTGCCCGCTTTATGGTATTTAAGAATGGTATACCAAAGAGAAAAAGCAACCGCCGAAATAAATGCCGAATAAAGCAACAGTAAATATGCTTCAGCAGTAAACTCCATGGCATGGGGTCTTAAACCAGGAAGCCCAATACTTATGAGAAGTAAAGATCCCAAGAGCATTTGCCAAGCGGTAAGCACAAATGGGTGGACATTTTGGGCATATTGTTTGGCCATTATCGTGCCGGCTGCGCTGGCTAGGCTGGAACAAATCATGAATCCTTCACCTTGCCAAGAAAAATCTAAGCTGAAATGTTTACCATAATTAACTAAGATGACTCCGCTAAAACCAGTGCACAGGCCAAACACCTTCCGCCAATCCAACCGATCATCGGTATAGATGAAGTGCGCCAAGACAACCACAAAGAAGGTTCCTGCTGACGATAAAACGGCACCTTTCATTCCCGAGGTGTGAGCCATACCGTTGTAAAAAAAGAAATACTGTAACCCGATTTGCATCAGGCTTAGGGAAAAGAGCTTAGGCAACATCGCCTTCTTAACCATTGGATTAATTCCAGCTAAGGCGATCAGTCCGAAAATCATTAAGGACGCTAGGAAAAATCTAATTCCAGCCAGAACAATATTCGCTGACAGGTCATCAGGTGCCATTCCCAGCACCAAATAACTTACTTTCAATACGGGAAAAGCACTTCCCCACAGAACAGAACAAAATAGGGCGATTGATATCACCCATTTGGGATTGGTAAAGTAGTTTCGGAAGCTGCGTACTTCCTTGGGCGATATTAAATTCATCCTGTCTTCCTTTCGAATTATTTGACAATCTCGGTTGAAGAAAGCATTGCTAGAATTGTGGTCGAAAACAAAGCTTCTTAAGCGCATCACTATAATCTACAGGCAACGGTTCTTCTTGATGGTTTCAAAGTGTATTTCACGCTGAACTATTTTATTGATTGCTTAGTACGGACTTGATTATATCAAAATATCACAGTTGTTTCGAACTCTTGACGAAGTTTTGCCACATCTGTTCTAGGAGAAATATTTTTTTATTCCTCCGTTGACTATAATATAATTTGTCAATATACTGCAATGTCTTAGTTTAGTATTATCTAAATTACTAAACTAAGACATTGGAGGTGATGAAGTGACCGATATGGGTAAATCCTATTAATAACAAACGTATTAAAGCTTTCGCACACCATACAAGGCTTCAAATAGTGCACCTTTTAAGAGCAAAGTCTTTGTGTGTCTGTGATATACTCCCTCAAATAGACTGGGAAGCATCAAACGCTTCCCAGCACCTTACTGTGTTAAAAAAATTAAAGGTATTGTAGAAAGCAGAAAAGATGGGCTTATGGTAATTTACAAAGTTAAAAGCCCCGAAATGTATGAAATGATTGATATTGCAGAAAGTATAATTTTAAGACAAATCGAGGAAACAAAATCTTCATTAGCAAGGATAAATTAAGTTTGTGAAAAAGCTACTAAAATGGAGGAATAAAAATGAACGCAAATCTAATATTTGTAACATTGGGTAATATTCTCGCTATATTTGTTATCGGAGTAAGTCTATTAGGATTAGGCTTTATGCTTGTCCTCTCAACATTTTAACTATCGCCACCGAATTTGCAGCCCAAGCAAGGGGTGTAGTAATGTCTCGCGTAGCGTTTTGCTTTATGGGTGGCGGTGGATTGTGTACTGCAATAGGTAGTCGAATAGTAGGTAGTAGCAATCTCATATCTTTGTATACTGTATATGGGATAGGCTTGCTTATTTTAATTTTTGCTGTATTGCTTGTTAAAAAAAGTTTTATTGTTATCAGTTTGCAACAAAAATAAGGGAGAAAGTTGTTAAAGAAATGGGCGTTGCACAGCATATTTCTCTAACAATGTGTAGTATACTTTCCCTGTTAAACTAGTCTTGCTAAAAATAGGAATACTTTTTCTTCCGATACCCGTGAGGATAACGTTTAACATCCTTACAAAGGATGTTCCCACTGGCATATCCAATATTCTGAGTGCGTCACTACTAAACTCGTAAAAATTTACCGTATTTATTAAGAATATAGGACATAGTGGCACCCGATATAGTGAGAAGTGCAACAGACAACAGATTTGTGAGCGGTTGAGATTGAATTTGTGGTGCGATGTTTAATAACGGCATAAACAAACCCATAGCTCCAAACCCAATTGCGTTTGCAGTTACGATACCTTTTAATATGGCAAAATCTTTGCCTGTTAATTTTATAAGTAGCACTATTAGTATAGCTGTAGTAACACCTAAAGCTATTGTTCCAATGACTCCTAGCAGTAATCCTAGGTCGGAATTAATCACATCCCATTTTAGAAAAACATCTGCTGCAATGTTCCATGGAGTAATAATGGGGATTCCTAGGATCATTAGGGCATAAACTAAAAAGTCCATTAGCACAGCTCCAATTATACCTGCAACTGTGGCAGCACCAATTGAGTCTTTCATTTCAGTTATTCCTCCTTAGGTAAATTGGTTTTAAATTTATCTTTATATATCTTTCTCGGTTAACTAGTATTCTATGTATAGAGAATTAAAAGTTTGAATGGATTACAGCCCCCTCGGCATAATTTATTATTATACCTTATAATTCAGTGTGGGAGATTAGAGACCCCCACTGAATCATCGAGCGAAGCGGGTTCGCACTGAAAAATAACCAAACAGCGGTTGGGTAAAGGATGAGGTTAAGGTAAACGCGGAAACTAAAAGAGCTGCAAAGCTCAGTTTGGCTTTGCAGCTCTTTTCCGTTTTAAAGGTGGGGAACCTAAGTTAATGTGTCCAATCCAATAAGAGGGCTTTCTCACCTATGAGTTTCTTGATTGCAGTAGTTATTTGCTCTTTATGGGGACAGACAAAGCCAATTGGATTACCTCTTGTGATGCAGGAAGCCAAGACCACGGCTTCAACTCCACGGTTAACCATCATTTCGGCACGAGCAACGCTTCTCTTACCAGGGCAGCCACCGCAAGTACTAAAAGCTGCGATTTCGATTGGTTCAGAGTATTGTTCAAATACACCTTTGTTAGTTTTAGCCACGGCAAAGTCAGTTGAACCTGGGCATAAGTCTTCGGTTTGTTGGCAACGAATAATTCCGACTTTCATAATTTTCCTCCTTGAATAACAGTTTAGGCTTCGTATCGTTGAGGTATAGTTGAAGTTTTTTTCACCTTATGCGGTAAAGAAATTAGTTCTTTAGAACAACTCTCGACACAAAGCCCACATTGAGTACAATTTGGCGATTCGATATTGGTGTGACTGGCGACCTTACTTGGTTCAATCCCCATTGGACATGATTTGTCACACATTCCACAAGCGCTACATTTGCTTTTACTTACTTTAAAGTTTCCGACGACAAAATCGAGCGTCTTAAGAAGAGTTCCAGTGGGACAAATAGCACACCATGATTTCGAACTGTACAAGCCGAACAATAATGCTCCGATAGAAGGGACAATACACAGCAAGAAGCCAGCTGCTAATAAACCCTTCGTAAAACCGACGTAGGTAACCCTGCTGATTAGTACTACGAAAACGAGAACACTCACCCAATAATAGTTCATCCATTTGGGTACAGGCTTATTTAAGCTGACCTTAGCAAAAATCCTTTCCAAAAATGCTGCCCGTGGACAGGCCCAGCCACAAAACGCTCTTGACCATACAAAGACGGAAATTATCATCAATGGAATTACAATAAAAGGAATGTAAGCCGCTTTAGGAGTTACGAAGAATAGAATAACATTAAGTATCAGAAAGCCTATTGCCAACACCCACTGGATTATTGTCCGCTTGTGTAGGGCACTCTGTATTTCCTCTTTCATAAGATCATGCTCCTTTCTAACTATTATTTTATCGGAAAAGCTCATATAATAAAAATATATCTATTTTATAAAATTCATAAGATTATCGTATTGGAGTGATAAACATGAATATGAACCACTTAAGACTTTTCTTTGCAGTAGCGAAAGCACAAAGCTTCTCAAAAGCTGCTGAAGACATATTTGTAAGTCAGCCGAGCATTTCTGTTCAGGTTAAAAATCTTGAACAGGAACTTGGTGTAAAACTATTCCGTCAAGTAGGAAGAAAAATAGTCTTGAACGACATTGGGATCACTGTTTATCAATACGCCAAAAAGATATTCCAACTAGTCGATGAACTAGATGCCTATATTCAGGATTATAAAGGGCTGACCAAAGGCAGATTATTGGTCGGAGCAAGTACCACCCCTGGAATTTATATACTTCCCAAGATTCTTGGACAATTCAAAAAAGCCTTTCCCAGCATCGAAATCATCCTTGATATAGCTAATTCCCAGGAAATAGAGAACAAGATATTGACCAATAAGTTAGAGATTGCCTTAGTTGGCGGGGATACTAGCGATAACCGTAATTTAGAAGTTAAGACAATCACACATGATGATTTGGTCGTAGTCGTTTCTATCGATCATGAGTTGGCAAGGTACAACTCCGTAACACTTGATGACCTATTGAACGAACCATTTGTAGTAAGGGAACCAGGGTCAAGCACTAGAATTGCACTTGAAAGCCGTTTACAGGAACTCGGAAGAAAGATAAAAATAAACATGCAATTCAGCAGTTTGGAAGCAATTAAACAAGCTGTAGCTGCTAACTTGGGAGTATCAGTTTTATCCAGGTTTGTAATAGACCAAGAAGTTTGTGCTGGTAATTTACATATCTTACACATTCCCGAATTAGAGATAACACGGAATGTTAACGTAATTTTTCCTAAAGATAAGAGACTGTCTGCCCCTACCACTGCATTTTTGCGATTACTCAAGGATAATTTGGCTCCCCATTGTAGTTGAATAGGTTTAATTGAATGAACAAATAAATCCCCCAAGCGATTGTTCAAGAGGATCAATTCGAGATACCTGTGCAGCTCAGAGTCGTTAAAATTTCATATAATGGTTGACAAATTGTAAAATGTGAACTATATTAATAGTCAAGATGATACCCTGAGGGGGTATGAAATAGTTCTAATGTTTAATATTTATCTATTTTGAAAATCCTATTTGCGATAGCATGTTGAAGGAGTTGAATTAAAACATGGGCGAAAATATTGTGCACCTTTCATCAGAAGAATTTGACGTAGAACTTAAAGGGTACAAAGGCTTATTGGTCTTGGATTTTTTTTCTGAAGAATGTCCACCCTGTGCTCAACTTGCCCCAATTTATGTGCGCATGTCGGAAAAGTTTCCCCAAGTAAAGTTTGTGAAAATGTTGCGTCAAGCCAATCGCACTTTAGCAGAGCGCTATGAGGTGAAAGGAAGTCCAACCGTTCTCTTTTTCAAGAACGGTCAAGAAGTTGGCGAACGTTTAACCGGATATATAAGTATATCTCAGATTAGAATTGCTCTTGAAACCATTTTAAATATCAAAAGCCAAGAAATAAAAAAGGTCAACTATTCTGCGGATTTACTAATTTTGGGTGGGGGTCCAGCAGGTTTAACGGCAGCTCTATATGCTTCACGTTCGAAGTTGCGAACTATTGTAATCGATGAAGGACTTCCAGGGGGCCAGGCTGCAACCACCTTCCATATTGCCAATTTTCCTGGGACTAACGGAACAATTGGCGGCAAAGAGCTGATGGATAATATGACTGCCCAAACTAAGAGCTTTGGGGCGGAGATCCACGACCTTAAAGAAGTGTTCAGGATAGATCTTTTGCAAGAAGAGAAACGTATAGTCACTGAGGATGCCGAGTATTCTGCTCCAGTGATAATTTTGGCGACGGGGGCGGAATCACGTCGCCTACAGGCTGCTGGTGAGGCTGATTTTCGTGGTAACGGGGTTCACTACTGTGCCACTTGTGATGGAGCTATGTACCAAGATGCAGAAAATGTCATTGTCGTTGGTGGGGGGAATTCTGCCGTTGAGGAGGCGGTCTTTTTAACTAAGTATGCCAAACATGTTACTATAGTCCACCAGTTTGATCATTTCCAAGCGTCTAAGATTGCTCAGGAAGAGGCTTTGGCAAACGAGCAAATAAGTGTGATTTGGGATTCAGAACCACGTTTCATTGTTGGCGAGAAACATTTGAACGGGCTTGAAATAGAAAATATCAAAACTCATGAACTAACTACAGTTACGGCAAGCGGAGTATTTGTCTACATCGGAATGCAACCCAGAACGGCTTTATTTGAGGGCCAGCTTAAATTGAATAACTGGGGTTATATTGAAGCTGATGATGAAATGAGGACGACAATCCCAGGGGTTTTTGTGGCCGGTGATGTACGCAGTAAAACCGTACGTCAGGTTGCTACGGCAGTGGGGGATGGTGCTGTGGCGGCAGTGAATGCTGAGCGTTATTTAACCAATAAAAACTGGCGTTAGGGTTAAGGTAAAAATAAATTGATGTGAGGTTGAGGTGTATTATGGAACCTATCTATTCGGTAACTACGACTAAATCTTTTGATGAAGCTGTGAAATCAGTAGAAGAACAGACTAAAGTCTCTGGATTTCGTGTCCTGTTTGTTCACAATGTTCAGGCAACACTAGAAGAAAAAAACCTCAAGATTGAACCTTTAAAGATAGTTGAAGTATGCAATGCTAAGTTTGCTTCTAGTGCCTTGGCCATAGATCTTACTGTTAGTCTCTTGATGCCTTGTAGGATTAATGTTTATTCCTCAAAGGGACAAATTGTCATAAGCACGATACGGCCAACTAGCTTAGCAAGCATTTTCAATAAACAGGAACTTCAGACTTTCGCTGAAGATGTGGAAAAGATTCTGATTGGTATTATTGACCAAAGTGAGTAGTCTATATTCAACTTTGATTGTCAAAAAATAAGCTGGTTTTCCTTATTGGGGAAAACCAGCTATTTATTTACTGTCGATCCTCCTCAGCCATCGCACCGCTCAAGATGTTCTTTAGTCGTTCTAAATCTACAGTACGAGCTTCCAGCGATATCGAAGCCCAATCGGAAAAGTCCAAGATTTCCTCAACATGCTCGATAGCATACTCATCAAAAAAGCCTATCGGATCGAGCAAAATTCCTCCGCCTGTATACTGTGGGAAATTTTCGTTGGCATTGGCTTTGTCCCAGCCTTTAAAGACCATATCCCTGTATTTCAACCAACCAGGCGTACAAAACCAAACTTTTTGTCCTTCGGATAAGGCTTCTCTTTCCTCTTGCGAAGCTAACATATCTATGCAATTTTCAACCTTAGTTCTTGCAATATAGTAGCCTGCTTCACTCATTTCCTCGATCACTTTATCAATCGTTCGATAAGAATCGCGCATATTGATATAACAATACTTTCCTCCAAACACAACAATTATTTTCTTGGCATGTTTCTTGGCAAATTCTAATTGTTTTTGCAATTGACTTTCCAATTCATCAGGAACTTGGTGAAGTCCAGGGGCTGTATAAAGCACTACTCCCGCATCTAAAAAACCGTTTTCTTTTAAGTGATTTAATTCTGGAATCATCGTGCCACAGGCCACGATCGCGTAGTTTTTGAAGGAAATGTTTTTAGTCAATTAAATCCCCACCTTCTTATTTTCCTTTTCAACAATTCACAGTCAACTCTAATCCTATTTTATTACCCTATACGGGTATAGTCAAGCGAACTCGCTTCGCTCGATGATTCAGTGGGGGTCTCTAACCTCCCCCACTGAATTATAAGGTATAATAATAAATTGTGCCGAATTCAGCTCCCGCTTATTGAAGTGGGCGTCTCACCGTTAGATAAAGTGTAGATAAGTTATATAAGTTATATAAGTTATATAAGTTATATAAGTTAAATAGGGTAAAATTTTTCAGAAGGGTTATCATAAGAAAACAAAGATCAACAGATTCCTTCAGAGCTTCAAGTTAATCAGGTCATAAATCTCTTTAGCATATCAGAAAGTTTAAGTTTGTGGGTGCATAAGTGTAACTAAGGCGGTCACCTTCGCTAAGGCATGGCGGACGACAAGTTTTATTTAGAGCTTGACTAATAGCATAGGGGGGTATACTATAAATTTATGAGGTGGTTAAAATGAAATCAGAAGAAGAGCAGCTCCATTCGTGTCTGGTTTGTCAGAGTGATGATGAAAATCAAGGAGAGCAAAAGAGCCACCATGATGATAAGACGATCAAAGAACTTATGACCCGGATGAACCGCATTGAAGGGCAAATCCGAGGGATTAAAGGGATGATCGAACGCCACGTTTATTGTGATGATATTTTTAATCAGATTTCCTCCGCTCAATCCGCGTTAGATGGGACCTCCAGATTACTCCTCGAAAAACATATGAAATCTTGCGTCAAAGAGCAACTTCAAAGCGGAGATGAACAGGTTGTCGATGAGGTCCTTAAAACAATTTTTCGAATGATCCGCTAGAATGAACTCGATGAGACTCGTTTAGAGGAGAGATAAAGCATGTCTGAACAAAAGAATAGAGAAGAAAAAAAGCAGTTTAAAATTAGTGGTATGACGTGTGTAAATTGCGCTTTGACAATTGAAAAGGGTCTTAAAAAAATGCCAGGGGTTAAAACAGTAGCAGTTAACTTTGCTTCGGAAAAACTAACAGTGGAAGTAGATTCAAATGTTGTTAAGGAGGGAGATCTCCTTGCCAAGATCAAGGATCTTGGGTATGGTGCCCAAAATGAAGACAGCGGAAAGCAACGTTTCAAAGTAAACGGTATGACCTGTGCGAATTGTGCTCTGGCGATTGAGAAAAAGCTTAGAGCTACCCGAGGTGTTCAAAACGTTGCGGTTAACTTCGCGAGTGAAACAGTGACAGTGGAGTTTGATCTAGGTCTTATAAGTCTGCGAGAAATTTTTGCGCAAGTGCGGGATGCCGGGTATACCCCTCTAGAGAATAAGGACGAAAATCAAGACGATCGTACCGCGATCAAACAACGTAATTGGCTCATTTTTAGTGCGGTTCTTTCTTTGCCTATTATGCCACTTATGTATCTTATGTCGATCAAATATCTCCCCATGAGCCCCGTGATGTATAAGATTCTTGCTTTGGCAACCATTGTTCAGTTTACGGCTGGTTGGACTTTTTATCGTGGTGCTTACCACGCCTTGAAAAACCGCTCAGCCAACATGGATGTCTTGGTTGCACTAGGGATTACGGCCGCTTATGGATATAGTTTGATGACGACGCTACATATGTTCTTACCATCGCTTTTCTTTGAAGGTCCCAATTTCTTTGATACGTCAGCCTTGCTGATCACCTTTGTGCGTTTTGGAAAATATCTAGAGGCCAAAGCGAAAGGGCGAGCTGGTCAAGCTTTAAAACGCTTGTTAGAGTTACAGTCCGATAAAGCGCGCTTGCTTGTCAACGGTGAAGAAAGGGAAGTCGCCGCGTCAGATCTAAGAATAGGTGATCTTGTCCTCGTTAAACCCGGAGAAAGAATACCAGTGGATGGCGAAATAATGGACGGACAAGCAAGCATTGACGAGGCGATGCTGACCGGGGAGTCGATTCCCGTTGATAAGGGAGTTGGGGATCCTGTGATCGGAGCAACGATTAATCGATCAGGAAGTATTGAGGTTAAAACGACCAAAACAGGTAGGGATACGGTACTTTCAGGAATCATCAAAATGGTAGAAGATGCCCAAGGTGTCAAACCCCCGATTCAACGGCTTGCGGATACAATCTCTAATTATTTTGTGCCCACGGTTGTCGCATTGGCACTCCTTACCTTTTTGGTCTGGTATTTTGCGTTACAGAGTACGTTTGTTTTTGCCTTTACGGCTGCCATTGCTGTTTTGGTGATTGCTTGTCCCTGCGCGTTGGGGCTGGCTACCCCAACGGCGATTATGGTGGGCAGCGGGGTAGGTTTAAACCGCGGTATCCTATTTAAATCGGCAGCCGTGCTTGAAGGAATTTCACACTTGCAAGTGATTGGATTTGATAAAACGGGGACGTTAACCAAAGGAACTCCTGAAGTGACGGATATTGTCCCTTATGCCTCATATACGAAACAAGAGATCCTCAAGATTGCAGCAGCAGGTGAAAACCCCTCCATTCATCCTTTGGCCAAGGCTGTTGTTGCGGAAGCAAAGAAAGAACAGCTTACTATTCAAGCTGTGACAGATTATAAGGAAGAGGGTGGCTATGGCGTTATTTGTGCCTATGAAGGACAGCCGTTACTCATTGGAAATATTAAGTTGATGCAAAAGCACAAAGTGGATCTTCAGGAAGTAGAACAGGATTTAGAGCGTCTAGCTGAAGCTGGTAAGACGACTAGCTACATTGCCTTAGGCGGCCGAGTGATTGGGTTGATAGCCCTAGCTGATGTCATTAAAGAGAGCACTAAAGAGGCTATTGAACGGTTACATCAGTTAGGCTTAAAGACCTTCATGATTACGGGAGACAATAATAAAGTCGCTCATAGGGTGGGTGAGCAGGTCGGGATCGATGAAGTAATTGCTGAAATTCTTCCGCAAGATAAGATTAATATTATCAAGCAATATCAAGCTCAAGGGCTAAAGGTGGCGATGGTCGGGGATGGAATTAATGACGCTCCAGCGTTAGCCCAAGCCGATGTTGGGATTGCCATCGGTTCAGGGACAGATGTGGCCAAAGAAACAGGTGATGTTGTTTTAGTCCGCAACGACCTTCTTGATGTGGAACGAGCTATCCGTTTAGGGCGCAAAACCTTAGCTAAAATTAAGCAAAATTTGTTCTGGGCTCTGATTTATAATGTCATCGGGATACCGATTGCTGCAGGTGTCTTGTATCCCTTAACAAGAGAACTATTACCTCCTGAGTGGGCTGGGCTGGCCATGGCCTTCTCATCCGTATCCGTAGTAACCAATTCACTCTTGTTGAAGAGGTATGATAAAAAACTAACTGGTTTAAATTAAGGAGGTGAAACAAATGAGCCAAACCATTCTTAAGGTTGAAGGAATGACTTGTAACCATTGTAAAATGAGAGTTGAAAAAGCGCTTCAAGGGCTAAATAATGTTGAAAGTGTTAAGGTCGATCTCGTAGGCAAAGAAGCCGTCGTAACAGGTGCTGCTGAGCGCTCTAGTCTCGTTAAAGCCGTTGAAGAGGCTGGCTATTCTGTTGTGGAATAGTCCTTATTCTACAAAAGATAACCCGTATAACAAAAAGAACCGTCGAGCGGTTCTTTTTGTTATACCTTTCCTTTTGTACTTCTCTTTACTCTAAACTTAGATGAAGAAATTGTGAAGGGAAAAGCAACATTTGTGAATACTTGTGTATCTTCAAGTTATATGTTAGGCTATTTTTCATAGTTGGGATGATTTTGTTTTGAGTTTTTACAAGGAGGAAAGAATATGGAAATTTTAAAAGCTAAAACTAACCGTGTTATTGTTACGGTATTAGGTAAAGACCAATTAGGAATTATTGCTTGGGTTTCTGGTCGTTTATCAGAACAACAGGTCAATATCCTTGATATAAGCCAAACAATTTTACAAGAATTTTTTACAATGATCATGGTAGTGGATCTCAGTACTTCTAACCTTGAAGTAGCGGAATTAGCTGCTAGTCTTAGTAGTGAGGGTCAACTGCGGGGACTACAGGTTAGTGTCCAACATGAAGACGTGTTTACTTTTATGCACCGTATTTAGGAGAGGAGAACATCATGACCATTACCTTTGCAACTGAAGAAATTTTACAAACTATTGAAATGGTTAAAAACGACAATTTAGATATCAGAACAATTACCATGGGTATAAGTCTCTTGGATTGTGCTACTGATAATTTACTTAAGCTAGAACAAAAGGTTTATGACAAAATCACTAAGTCAGCTGAACGCTTGGTTAAAGTAGGGGAGCAATTAGAAAAGCGATATGGAATACCGATCATTAATAAACGTATCTCAGTTACTCCGATTGCTATTGCTTGCGCTCATTTAAATTCTGATGGAATGGTTAAGCTGGCCAAGGTTTTGGATTCTGCGGCCAAAACTGTTGGGGTGAATTTTCTTGGTGGGTTTTCGGCCTTGGTTCAAAAAGGTTTTACTAATGGTGATCTAGCCCTAATAGAGGCAATCCCTCAAGCCTTAGCAGAAACCGATTATGTTTGTTCATCTGTGAATATCGGCTCCACTAAAGCTGGAATCAATATGGATGCTGTTCTTAAAATGGGTGAAATCATTCTGCGTTGTGCCAATTTAACAGCTGATAAGGACGGCTTAGCTGCCGCCAAACTCGTTGTTTTTTGTAATGCCCCAGATGATAACCCTTTTATGGCTGGAGCATTTCATGGTGTTGGAGAGCCAGAATGTAGTATTAATGTAGGGGTAAGTGGTCCGGGCGTAGTCGCTAATGTAGTTAGACAAAATCCTCAGGCTGATTTTGGTGAACTAGCAAGTTTAATTAAAAGAACTGCCTTTAAAATCACGCGAATGGGAGAACTCATGGGTCGGGCAGCTTCAGCTGAATTAAATATTCCCTTTGGGATTGTTGATCTTTCCTTGGCACCCACGCCGATAGTTGGGGATAGTGTAGCGGAGATCCTTGAGTATATGGGCTTAGAGCGTTGTGGTACTCACGGAACAACAGCTGCGCTGGCGTTGCTTAATGATGCTGTGAAAAAGGGTGGAGCAATGGCATCTTCCCACGTCGGAGGATTAAGTGGGGCCTTTATCCCAGTTTCAGAAGATGCCGGAATGATACGTGCTATTGAAGAAGGGGCTTTAACTTTAGATAAGTTAGAAGCGATGACTTGTGTTTGTTCAGTGGGTCTGGATATGATTGCTATTCCAGGGGATGTAAGCGCTGACACGATTGCTGCGATTATTGCTGATGAGGCGGCAATCGGCATGATCAATAAGAAAACGACGGCGGTCAGGTTAATACCGGCTCCAGGGAAAAAGGCCGGTGAACGGGTAGAATTCGGGGGTTTATTAGGTGGTGCCCCTGTGATTGATATTCATAATTTCTCATCCAGTGCGTTTGTCAGAAGGGGAGGGAGAATTCCCGCACCAATTACGAGCCTGTCGAATTAATGCGAGGCGCGATGTACACGAAGCACGATGCACGATTTAATCTTCAAACATCAACGTTTAATTTCTAAATATTTAACATCGAAGTTCGAACTTCGAACCTCGAGACAGGGGTGGTCGTAAATGCTATACGGTAAATTAAAAGAATATCGTTTATTGATTACCTTCTCTAATGTTTCTGAAGCCTTGAAATCTGAACGAAAACTTGCCAAAAAGGGATGTGTTTTTGAAACAATTCCCACGCCGTTGGGCCTTTCTGCAGGCTGCGGGTTGTCAATTTGTCTCCCGCGAGAAAAAGAAGAAGCTGTTCAAGACCTAATCAATCAAGGTATTTGTATAGCAAGTATTTATGAAGCGCAGAATTCGGGTTTTTTAGCTTTAAATCACTTAAAAAATGATTTAAATTAAGTTTGTGCTTGGATATATTACGAATGCTTGCTTATTAATGCTTATTGTTATTTTGTTAAAAAACGTTTTATAGGTTAAAATAAGATCATATCCTAAGTTGAACGGGTTTACTGTAAAGTTGATTTTCCTTTGGGTCATGGAGTGTTATTCTAGTGCATAAACTGGTACTCGAAGGCGGGCCTAAGAATCCGCCAAGGGCATACCGATGAAGTTCCTGGTGGTGGCTTTCGACGCCCAGTCGAGGGTTGCTGCTGGGAGTTAAGGATTGGGGGGATCCGCAATGGCATGTGGGCGCTACCCTTATCCGTGGAGGCCTAAGTATGTGGCTTTAACGAGTTACGGCTTAGGGTATGAACCTGCATTAGGAAGGAACTTAGTGCAGTGTAGCCTGCCTTGAGGTGGAGAAGTTGGGAAGGCAAAACAGGCTTAAACGGGTTGGCCGACACGTTTAAGGCCTGCCGGAAATTCTTTTCTGCAAAAGAGGCTAGAGTATTGGAGAGTGTCAAGGAAACTTCTAGAACACCAATTTAACGAGGATTGCAGTGCGGACTAAGTGGCGATCAAGTTCTGAGTGTTGGTAACACCTCAGGTTGGGATAAAGGGGAAACCGCCTCTTGGGAAACCAAAGGAGCCCAACGGGAAAACCTACTTGACCTAAGCCGCAATATTGACTCGTTAAAGTCCTAAAACCCAAAGGAAATAAAACATCTCCCTTTAATTGGGAGATGTTTATTTAATATTATTTTGTTTCTTGTAGAAGGATTTTCGATGTTTATCGCGAATCTTTAATCAGTAAGTCTAAAAGCTTAATCCGAGTATTTAGAACTCGGAACGGGGGATATTTTTTTTGGGGTGAATCACGTTAGTAAAATGTGTAGGGCTTGCACCTTCTGCCCGAACCCGTCAACTAACCCCGTAAGCTATGAAAGGTGGATATAGATACATGCTTCTACCCACAGGACGGATGTGGTTAGGTGCTGTGGCCTTGTCGGGATTTTTGCTATCTGTAAGTATTCCGTGGGCAACTTCACCTTACCAACTCGCAGAGCATCAAGTTCTGGCTTCTAAGCAGTTGCAAACAGCCGTAAACAAATTTCCAAGTGAGACTTACGCTCAAGTCATACGCAAACAATTTAATTGGACAACAGTAGTCGGGAGTCCGCTCGTGAAATCACCCACTACAGTTGCTCAGGATGAAAAAGAATCAGTAACTGTAATTGCGGTTGCAAAAGTTCAAACGGCTTCAGCTTCAAGAACTACCGTTTCACGTGGAAACGCTGATAACTCTGAAATTATCAAACATGCCTTAAGTCTTCAGGGAATTAGTTATGTTTTCGGCGGTACTACTCGTAATGGTTTTGATTGCTCGGGATTTACGCAGTATGTTTTTGCTGGTTCCGAAATATCCTTACCTAGAACTTCTTTCGAACAATTTAAATCTGGAACTTCTGTGAATCAGGAAAAACTACAACAAGGTGATCTGGTATTTTTTACCACCTATGCCAAGGGTGCCTCACATGTAGGAATTTATATTAGTGGAGGAAATTTTGTTCACGCTTCAATTAACGGTGTGAAGATCTCAAGTTTAAATGAAAGTTATTATAACAGTCATTACGTGGGTGCTCGCCGGGTACTCTAAAAACACTCTATTATGACCATAACTATTAAGCAACAGGAAACTGTTGCTTTTATTTTTCCAATATCAAATCCCAGAACGCAATATAGTCTTCATACCATTTTTCAAGATCACTCCAAGACGTTCTACTATTGATGTTCTGGTAAACTAAACAATGAAGGTATAAATGCAGTTATTACCTTAGTAAAAGATCTCAACCTGTAATTCAATTTCCAACCTTGAGGATATATTTATTTTTGGAAAGTTATGGACCAAAAGAGCCGGTATTCCTGCATCATATAAGCTTAGTCCTAGTCCATAACACCATTCGTTTCTATTACCTTTGATGGCAGCTGGCTCCCGGATCGGTTGGCTGGCAGGAGTATCAATAATTTTATTGATATAAATACCTTTACTTATTTTTGTTTTTATTATGGGTTTGCATAATGTACATTGATAATAATGCATTATTATCAATGTCGGCTGCGACTTATAAACTCAGGATTCTGATCATTAATACTCAATGATCCACATCGGGTGAAAAGATCGAATGTACGATGACCGACCTCTGATTAAGGTAGCCAAGGAATAGGCTTATGATGTAAACATTCTCCACCTGGCTTAGTACGCTTGTTCAAACAGTTTTGAATATATTGATCTGACAGTGTGCACTGCTGTATCCTCTTGAAATAACACTGTCGGCAGAGTTCGACGCGATAATTAAGAATCATTTTTGGAGTCCTCCTGACTTAAAGCTTCATTGATAATTTCTATAGGGAATTCAGCATTAACGGTGCTAAGGTCTGAGTTTTTTTGAAAGTGTTGATATACCTTCAAGGCTGCGTTCTTCGGGAGTCCGGCAGCTTGCAGTTCCTCTAAACTTGCCGAACGGACGTTTTCCAGAGACTGAAAATGTCGAAAGAGTTGTTCGCGTCTTTTAGGACCAATACCTGTAATGTAATCTAGCGCAGATAAAGTCATGTTTTTGGCTCGTTGTTGTCTGTGAAAGGTTATAGAGAACCGATGAACTTCATCCTGAACACGCTCGAGGAAGTGGAAGGTTGGGGAGTTTTTATCAATTTTGATTAGGGTACCGGTCTCATCAAGTAGCTGAGCAGTTCGATGGCGGTTGTCTTTGACAATTCCGGCAACTGGAATATCTAGTGCTAAGCTTTGTAAAGCTAGTCTGGCGGCTCTAATTTGTCCTTTGCCACCGTCAACTAAGATTAAATTGGGCAGAGACAAACGCTCGGTTATTAATCGTCGATAACGACGTTCAATAACTTGATGAATGGCAGCAGTATCATCGGAATTTTCTTTAAGGTTAAGCTTGAATTTACGATAGGCAGAACGCTGTGGTTTACCCCTAAGAAATTGGACCATCCCGGCAACTAGATATGTTCCTGCAGTGTTAGAAATATCAAAAGTCTCAATTACGTCTGAATTGGGGATCTTTAGACAATCCTTTAAACCATTTAGGGCTTGTTCAATCTCAGTTTGTTGATGGCTCTCTAAGATGATTTGTTCGTGGAGTGTAGTTTGGGCATTGGACATACATAGTTGAACAAGTTCTAGTTTTTTTCCACGGCGGGGGATGAAAATAGGGAATAATTTACCTAAAACTGAAGTTTCAAGAGCTGGAAGTAATATTTCTTGGGGCCATAACGTATTAGCTGAATAATATTGCGCAATGAAAGAAACAAAAGCTTCTTCAGGTTCCTCATAATAAGGGAAGGTAAAACTATTTCGAGCTAATAATTTTCCTTGACGAAGAAAAAAGACCTGAACACACATTTGATCTGAAGTAAACGCATAGCCTAGCACATCACGATCTATAAAATCTGTTAAAGTGATATTTTGTTTTTCTCCTAAGCGTTTTAAGTCTTTTATAAGATCACGAAATTCACGAGCACGTTCAAATTGCAGAGCTTGAGCAGCGTGCTGCATTTTTTCTTCTAATAACTTAAGGATAACGGCTTGATCGCCACGCAAAAAAGTTGTAACTTCTTTGCGGAGGTCTAGGTAGGCTTCTTTTGATATTTCCTTGAAACATGGTCCTAGGCATTGTCCTAAATGGTAATACAGGCAGGGACGGGAGGGTATTTGACGACACTTTCTAAAGGGGAAAAGACGGTTCAGGAGTGTTGTAGCTTCTTTGGCTGCGGTAGCATTAGGATATGGACCAAAATATTTCCCGCTCCCCTTTTTAACTTGACGAGTCACTAAAATTCGGGGGTGACTTTCATCTGTGATCATCAAATATGGATAAGATTTATCGTCACGTAAAAGGATATTGAATTTTGGGTTATATTTTTTAATTAAGTTACACTCCAGCACTAGAGCTTCAACTTCAGATTCGGTAATGATTGTCTCAAAATCCTGGATAAGGCTGATTAACTTGTGGGTTTTTCCGTCGTGCGAGCCGGTAAAATAGGAACGAACCCGATTTTTTAAGACTTTAGCTTTGCCGATATAGATGATTTCTGCGGAAGCATCTTTCATCAAATAGACTCCCGGTTTCTCTGGTAATAAATTAAGTTTATGGCGAAGCATTTCCATAGTCCCACCTCGCTGTTAATTTTAGTGGTTTGTACTCGTTGATGCAAGTTTAGAACATATCTTTGACTGCTTCGTCGTATATTTGCTTAAAGAAAAGGTTTTTTGCTTGGTACTCGAACATTAGACATCAGACATTAAATATCGAATATCGAATATCGAATATCGATTTTTGGGGGGCAAGTTTATGCCAAACTTATGGGGCCGTCTGCCACGTAATGGAATGGGTCAAGATATTCAGGCCTTAGCTATTTGGGTGTTGATTATTGGAGTTGCCGGCTATTTGTTATTTCCAACTTTTTTTAGGGATGTTTTTTCTCGAATGTCTGTTCCGGTTGCTGAAACAAGTAACCTTGGGGAGGTTACTTTGCCGAATACAACGGGCTTCGAGTCATTGAATTCTTCGGACTTAGCAACTCAGGATAATCCAAGTGTTTATAATTCGCTCTATAATGGCAAAAATGAAGTTTCTTCTGGGTATTGGGCTATATTTGTAGCTGAGGGTGAATTTAAACAACTTTCAGTCACAAGTGAGTCTTACGCTTTTTTACTACGACTAATTGAAAGTGACCAGAAAGCTGTAGTTAAGAATTCTGTAATTCTTACGGCAAATGGCCAAATTCAAAAATATTTAGTGAGTGATGAAATTTACACAATTATAAATAATATGTCGATAATAAATAATCGTACCCGTACTGGTTAAAAGGATATTATCGAAAAAGTAATTTTGCTCCAACAGCAAAAAAACCAATACCCAAAAACTGCCAGTAACTCCAGGGGAGACGTTCAATACCAAACCAACCAAAATGATCGATCAGCACTGCCGCTCCAACTTGTCCGATGATAATGGCTGTCGTAGCATTACAAACTCCAATTTTAGGGATGCTGAGAGCAACTAACCCAATAATAATCACACTTAAAACACCCCCTAAGTAGAGATACCAAGGGATTGATAACCAATTATAAGTTAAAAGTGGTACTTGTTTAATAAGTATCAAAATACAAGCGAACAGACTTCCTATTAAATGGACAATTAGAGTCGCAGCCAGTAAAGCGGTTTTTTGGGCTAGAACTGAATTCAGGGATCCCTGGACTGCCATGCAAATACCAGAAATTGCTGCAATTATGAAGGGTAGTGTTAATAGCTTGCTCATGGTCACCATCCTATATAGTAACGAAATTTATATTAATGAAATTTAAAGCCGCATAATATTTGATTTGGACAAGATCTCCAAGTCCGTTAAGATGTATCAGTATTCCTTGATCGTCTAAGGGGAAAAATGAAAGTGCAACATAAAAATTTATCAACAAAAGAGGTGGCGTCGTGGAAATCGACAATAATCTTGTACAACGTGCCCAGATGCTACTGACCCTAGAACATCCACTAGCACAAGTTAGAGAGATCTTATTAAGGGAAGGATATTCTGGTGAACAGGTTACGGAACTGATTGACGCGACAGAGGAAGTACTAAACTACTTGGTACCGCCAGAGTATGATGAAAATAAGATTGGAATTGATATTGTGCAGCCTGGAGAAAAAGCTCAGGGAAGGAAGCCAACAGTCGATATTTTAGTTGATAAACGGACTGGAAAGCTCGATTTAATCACTCCCCATCAACAAGAGACCTGGCGGGTCGCCAATGAAGTCCGCAAAGCGATCAGAAATCAGAGGAACAATTTAAAAAAATATTTACATTAAGAATTATGGGGGCTTGAATAAGTCCCTGTTTTTTACACTATCCTTATTCTTTCTCCAATTACCAAAATTATGTTATAATTTATGACAGTATATACATAGTAGAAGGAAGTGATCCAGATGGAATTTAGACCCATTTATGGTGGACTGGAAGATATTTATTTGAAAATATCCCAAGGGATACGTTTAGATGCTCAGGATGGACTTGCTTTGTTAAGAACTTCTAATATTTTGGGTTTAGCTCATCTAGCTAATCAACGTAAAAATGATCTAGCTGGTAATAATGTGTATTTTAATAACAATGCTCATCTTAATTATAGTAATGTGTGTAAAGTACGTTGTGGTTTTTGTGCCTTTGCTAAAGGCTTAGGGGAAAAAGGCTCGTATACCATGAGTGTTGACGAAGTAGTTGCTAAGGCAGCGTATTACGGAAGCTTAGGTGTAACCGAGCTTCATATCGTGGGTGGAATTCATCCAGAACTGCCCTTTGCCTATTATTTGGAACTTATCCAAGGGATAAAGGAACGTGTCCCTCATATAGCCCTAAAGGCTTTTACCGCGGCTGAGTATGATTATTTTGCTAAAGTTGAAAATAAATCCATCCTGGAGATTCTTAAAATCTTCCAACAAGCGGGCTTAAGCTTTATACCCGGTGGGGGAGCGGAAAATTTCAGTCAACGTGTCCGGGATCAAATCTGTCCGGATAAACTGACAGGCGAACGCTGGTTAGAAATTCATCGGCTAGCCCATAAGTTGGGTATCCCGACGAATGCCAATATGCTCTTCGGCATCATTGAATCTGATGAGGAATTAATCGCTCATCTTTTGCAACTTCGTACTCTACAAGATGAAACTAAAGGTTTTTATGCATTAATTCCGACCGCTTTTCACCCATTACACACAAAATTTGACACTATCAAACAAGCTAGTGCCTTACGAACCCTTAAGGTTATAGCCGTTTCTAGGCTGTTATTAGATAATTTCCGCTATATTAAGGCTTATTGGGTAGCTTCCAGCCCACAGGTTGCGCAAATGGCTCTTACTTTTGGAGCTAATGATCTCGACGGTGTTGTTAGGGAAGAAAAAATCTATCATACTGCTGGGGCGATAAGTCCACAAATGCAAAGTGAACAAGAATTAATTGGGCTTATTCAAGAAATGGGTTTAACTGCCGTAGAACGTGATACCTATTACAATGTGCTAAAAACTTATTAAACTGCTCAATATTCTGGACTTTACAAAGGGGTGACCGAATTTGGTTAAGTACTATTCTGTCTGTCCACATGACTGCCCAGACACTTGCGGTTGGAATGTTGAGGTGGTCGACGGCAAAATAACTCGTGTAGTTGGTGCTGCTAATCATCCTATTACTCAAGGAATTATTTGTGACAAGGCCAGATATTATCCTCAACGTGTTTATGGATCAGATCGGATACTTTATCCAATGAAGCGAACTGGTTCTAAGGGTAGTGGGAAATTTATAAGAATCACTTGGGACGAAGCTTTGGGCGAAATTACTCGAAAGTGGCAGAAACTGATCCAACATCATGGAGCAGAGAGTATCTTGCCATATTCCTATGCTGGAACAGAAGGGATTATTAATAAGGCGAGCATGGATCGCCGCTTTTTTTATCGTCTGGGAGCCACGCGCTTAGAACGTACAATTTGTTCTAGTGCCGGAAGTTTAGGCTATAAGCTTGTTTATGGTCAAGCGATAGGGGTTAATCCCCTAGAAAGTGTTCATGCTAAGTTAATAATTTTTTGGGGAATTAATGCCTTAGAAACCAACCTTCATCAAGCCCTACTTGCTGAAAAGGCTCGTAAAAACGGTGCCAAAATAATTGTAATCGATGTTCATCGGAATAAAACAGCCCAATGGGCTGATGAGTTTTATCAGGTTTTACCTGGGTCAGATGGAGCTTTGGCCATGGGCTTAGCACATATCATCTTTCGTGACGCTCTAGACGGCTCTAACTGGAGTAAGAAATATTGTTTAGGATTACCGGAGTATGCCGCTGAGGCTAAAAACTATCCACCTGAAAAGGTTGCCCAAATAACAGGCTTGTCGATCGATAAAATTGAGGAGTTAGCTCAAATGTATTCCCAAATCCGCCCAAATTTAATTAGAATCGGGAATGGTCTTCAACATCATGACAATGGAGGAATGGTTACTTGGGCGATTGCTTGTCTTCCAGCTCTGATTGGCGCTTGGGAAGATCAAGGTGGAGGGGCAATTAAATTCAATTCTGGTTATTTTCCGCTAGATGTTGACGCTCTAGAGCGTCCAGATCTAATGACAGGGTTTCCCCGCGTGGTCAATATGAATAGATTGGGAAGGGTTTTAACCGAACTTGAGCAGCCAATCTATTCTTTGTACGTTTATAATAGCAATCCGGCAGTAGTCGCTCCAGAACAAAGTTTAATAATCAAAGGTTTAGCCAGAGAAGAGCTTTTTACGGTTGTGCACGAACAGGTTTGGACAGATACTGCTCGTTGGGCAGATCTTGTGTTACCAGCCACGACTCATTTGGAACATCCTGATTTATATGCAAGTTATTGGCATTGCGTATTACAATGGGCTGATCCTGTTATAGAACCTTTAGGTGAAAGTAAATCAAATCTAGAGGTTTTTAAAGCACTGGCTCAGTGGATGGGTTTTGAAGATCGCTGTTTTCTGGATACGCCTGAAGATATCGTTGCTCAAGCGCTTAATCTTCCTTATTGGAGAGAACGAGGGGTTGATCTCCAACGCTTACGTCGGGAACATTTTATCCCTTTGCCAACTATACCTGATAAACCTTATGCCACAGGGGGTTTTGCCACCTTTTCTGCTAAGGCGGAATTATATAGTGAAAAAGCGCTGGAGCTTGGTCTAAATTCGGTTCCCTGTCATCGACCTCTTGTGGAGGGACCGGAAAAGGTGAATAATAAAGACAGCGAATATCCTCTGACCTTGATTTCTCCACCTAACCATTCCTTTCTAAATTCGACCTTTGCTAATGTTCCTGAGTTAAAAAAGCGAGCTGGGATGGCCACCTTAGAAATTCATCCCGAGGATGCGAAGCAACGTCAAATAAATTCTAGTGAAATGGTGAGGGTTTTTAACGCCCGTGGTTCCTGTAAACTTCAGGCTATAATAGCGGAGACGGTTTTACCAGGCGTAGTTGTAGCGAGTGGACTCTGGTCACTAGAGGATTATCATAATCACCAAGGTATCAATTGCCTAACCTCAGATCGATTAGCGGATTTGGGAAATGGTGCAACTTTTTTTTCTAATTTAGTTCAAGTTGAGAAAGCGAAACTTTAGTTAAATAGGCGAAGCGAGTTCGCTTTCGGAGGGGTCAAAAAATGCGTATAGGGGTTTTAGCTGATACCCATCTGCATGAAAGTCAAGCTTTGCCGAGTTTTGTTTGGGATACTTTGGCAGGAGTTGATTTGATTCTTCATGCTGGGGATGTAATCAAAGCACAAATTCTCGAAGATTTAGCAATTCTGGCACCCGTTCGGGCGGTACGGGGGAATTCTGATGGGTGGGAACTTGCTGATTTACCAAGTCGGGATTTAATTAATCATGCTGGCTTGAGGATAGGCCTAATCCATGGCCATGTAGGTGTAGGACGTACGACTCCTGAAAGGGCTTTTAACGCCTTCGTGGGTGGGGCGGTAGAGGTGATTGTTTTCGGACATAGTCATCAACCTTATCTGGAGTGGAGGGATAATATCCTGCTCTTCAACTCAGGCTCACCAACAGATAAACGACGCGAAAAACAATACTCTATGGGTATCATAGAACGGATCAATGGTCAATTAGAAGCGAAGCATCATTATTTTTAACGGGTGGGGATAAAAGTGAAACATCGCCGACATAAGGTAAAACGTGAGCATGGAATTATTCAAAATGCCTTAAATTGGTTAGAAGATCTGGGGAGAAATTCAGAAGTAACTGATATCATCCCAGGTGTGATAGAGGTAAGTGGTTCTCCTGAAAGAGGAATTGTCTATAAATATGAAACTACTACTGGCTGTAAACTCTTACTGAAAAGTAATGGTTCTATTCAAGAAGCCTTTGTGGTTACCAAAGATCCTCAATGGGTTCGTAAGTGGGTAGAGGATCGTTTTCCATCCCTTGAACAAGTTACTTTACCAACAAAGCCAATTAAGCCAATTAAGCCAATTAAGCCCCTGGGAGTAGATGACGCCAAGAATTCCACGCTAGTGAAAGCTAAGCCGAGAGTCCCACCTGCTAAACATTCAAGAAAACAGCACAGAGGAACGAAAATTCTTGAGGGTGATTTTGACCAGACCGCTTGGGCAACGTTAGGGGAGCTTGATGATTTATGCCTAGGAGACCGTCTGGAAAGGGCTACACGCCAAGCTTTAAGAGCCTTGCAGAAGGACTTAAATAAGTCTTCTAGTCATAAAACTACTCCAACATTGGCAGTGAAAGCTTCTACAAAAAAGAAAAATTGCAAGCAAAATAAGATTGATTAAAGGATTATTATTATGCAAGTAAATGGTTTTAATCCCTCGGGTTTACTAAACCAAAATTTGTCCCGTAAATTAGAGCTTGGACAGCGATTATTTGTCGAGGTGATTAGTAAAAAACCTTCGGGTGAAGGAATAATCCTGCTTGAAGGTCAAGAAATACCAGCTTTGATGGAGATATCCGCAGAAGCGGGGGATAAACTTTGGGTTAAAATTCGAGAAAGTAATGAGCAGGGACTTTTGTTGGTTCGTGAGCTACAACCAGATTCCTTAAAAACTAGCAGTTCTAGTGGAGAAAAACCTCAAACCAGCTTGTTAGAACGAGGATTACTGGCAAACGCGACGATTGTTAAAGTTCTGGATAATTTTAATAATCCTAAACAGGAATTTGTATTATTATTACAAAACTTAAGCCTAGAAAGCTTTTCTGGCCTAACTAATCAACAGAGAGAAATGATTGCGCAAGTATTACAAGCAATACCGCAATGGGCTAATGTCAGTGGAGAAAATGGAGTGGCAACAATTCTTCAACTTTTGAAGGCGTTCGGTATTGATTATGAAGCTAGGCTGAAGCAAATCCTAAAAACTAAGGGGGAAAATCAAGCTAAGGGATTTCAAGAGTTGCTTTCTACACTTAAACCACTGATTCTTCAGATTCTTCAAGATCCTAAAAGTCTTTTATCTACTCTACATCTTAAAGATTTTGAAGGAATACTTGATCATCTTACCGGTCAACAGTTATGGCTTCGTACTGGCGATCAGGAGAATGCTTTCGTTTTACTGCATTTTCCTTTTCAGGATAACGGGAGTACACTCTTGGCAAAAGTTGCGATAGAAAGCACTCGTAAAGGAAATAAAATGGCTATAGACCATTGCCATCTAGCACTTCAGCTTGAAACTCCAGTACTAGGTGAGGTGGGCGTGGATTTATGGTTTTTCGAGGATAATCTATCTCTGAGGGTCTTGACAAGTCAGCCGGAGAGGTTAACTCTTTTACTTGAGCAAATACTGCCTTTGACAAAAGAAGGATTTTCTCAAATTGGCTTTAATTTACGCTCTGTAGATATCGGTGATTTAACTATTGATCAAGAATTTAAGCGATTTATCTTAGGCCAGAGGAAAAAAGGAGTGGATTTGCAGATATGAAGGAGAAAGCCGTTGCTCTTGCCTACGAGCATATAGGGGCTCCACGAGTTGTGGCTAAAGGCGAAGGGGAACTAGCTAAGAGGATAATTGAGACGGCGGAGTCTGAAGGTATTCCGCTACAAAAAGATAAGCTTTTAGTCGAGGCGCTACTTCAGGTGGAATTGACCAAAGAAATACCTCCTCAACTCTTTCAGGCAGTTGCGGAGGTTTTGGCTTTTATTTATCGATTGGAAAAGGCTGCAAAAAAGTAATGAAAAAAGAAGCGGTTTTCCGCTTCTTTTTTCATTATACCAAGATTAGGCATTTTGTTTTGTCATTGCCAATCGTTTGCGACCTAACATTTCTGCCACTTTACCGTTATCTCCCATAGATATACCACGTAATCGCCATTCACGGAAAGTTTGCCAAAACAGTTGTTCTGATATCCTTCGAGTATAGCGTTCGGACTCTTCATCATACGGCCAAAAAACGTCAACCCAAAGAGGTCCTTTATTACTAAGAACTAGGACGAAATGGACGAGTTCTGGATGAGGAGATTCAGTATCTCCCATTAGAATGTGTGATCGACCGCTAGGAAAATCGGTACGCATGTAAACAAGCTTCATCCACTATTCTCCTCTACGACAGAAGTAATGCTCTCAACATCTTTATTATATCATGGAATAAATCAAAAAACTAAATAATTGAGTGAGCATTCTTACTAGTATTATATTAATGCACAAATCGATTGATTAAGATCTGTAGTATTATTTTACAAAAAAAGTTCTGGAAATTCATTGTCCACAATTATAAATTAGGCATTAGGCATTAGGCATTAGGCATTAGGCATTAGGCATTGATTAAGTTCTTGCTCTAATAGTCTTGTTATTGAGTCAGTGTGGTCTGAAGGAACTATTTTGAAAGAGTGATCATTTATCCTCTGAACAGGCATAATTCCCATTAGAGCGTTGGTGAGAAATACCTCGTCAGCTAGTAATAAGTCCTCTAGAGAAAACGAACCTTCAAATACTGGAATTTTTAGCTTTGCGGCAAGCTCTAGAATAAGAAAACGACGAGTTCCAGGCAAACACCCGCAATTTAAAGAAGGAGTGTAAAGTATTCTCTTTGAGACGAAAAAAATATTGCTCATTGTTCCTTCCACTATAAAATTATGAGAATTAAGCCAAATACCCTCCTCGGCATTATTTCTTAAAGCCTCTTCCTTGGCTAAAATGTTTTCCAGGTAATTAGTAGACTTGATTTTAGTTAAGGGTGAAAATTCGTTGCGAGGGGTTGGCAAAAGATACAAGCGAATTCCTTTTTCATACTGAGAAACTGTATAAGGAAATGAACGATTTTGAAATAGAAGCTGAGGAGGGTGATCCTGGATGGGTGCTCCGCCACTTAAGGTGACTCGTAAAGCATAGGGGGGCTTTGAAGGTGAAGTGCTTAGGTACCTTTCTATTTGCTGTGACCAGAGTGGGAAGTCAGGCAGGGCAAGGTTAAGAACTCGTGCTCCATCTCTCATTCTTTGCCAGTGAGCGTGAAGAAGTTGGGGCCCGCTTGTGGTGATCAGAAGTGTTTCGAAAATTCCATACCCAAAAAGTAACAGGCGGTCATCCGCAGGCAGGGTAATATTATTCATCTAATTTCCCTCCTAATACTGAGAAGAGAGCTTGGGCTTTGACTAAAGTTTCCTTGTATTCTTCATCTGGTTGTGAATCTACTACTATCCCACCACCAGCATGAAGGTAGGCCTTACCGTCCTTAAGTAGGATCGTTCTGATCACAATATTTAAATCCCAAGCCCCATCAAAACCTAAATAACCGATACTTCCTGTGTAAATCCCGCGTTTATAGGGTTCAAGTTCTTCAATTATTTCCATGGCTCTTATTTTTGGCGCGCCTGTAATTGAACCACCTGGAAATACAGCCCGTAAGATTTCACTAGGAAGCAAAGGAGTTTTTAATTGCCCAGTTATAGTTGATACTAAGTGCCAAACGGTTGGATATTTCTCTAAGTGAATTAAGTTCGGTACTTTGACTGACCCGATTTTGCAAATTCGACCAAGGTCATTTCGTTCTAAATCAATGATCATTGTTAGTTCGGCATTATCCTTGGCACTATTCTGAAGTTCAAGTGCTAAGGCTTGATCCTCTGTGGAAGAGGAGGATCCCCTTGGACGAGTCCCTTTAATAGGGCGCGTTTCAATGGCACCATCCCTTTGAATACGTATAAACCTTTCAGGGGAACTACAAAGAATTTGAAAATCAGGATAGGGAAGAAAGGCAGCGAAGGGAGCAGGATTTAATTCGTGAAGTTGTTGATAAAGAACCCATGGATCACCTTCCCAAGAAAGGAAGAAACGTTGAGTCAGGTTAGCTTGGTATATATCTCCAGCCTTGATATAATCAATCACAAGTTGTATATCATCTAGATATTTTGCTCTATTAACACTTGACATAATTTTAGTAGACTTTATTTCAAAAGACTCGCAGGCTAAAGTGTTCGAAGATTTAGACAGAGTCAAGGTATAGGCGTTGAGGAGCTCTTCAAGTTTATTTAAGCGCTTATTGGCTAAAGCCTCAGAACATTCTCCGTCGTCCATCATACCACAAGCAGTTAACCAGTAAATCCTTTCAAGGTGGTCAAATATTACGATTCCATCATACCAGGCCAAGCGCCAATAGGGCAGAGCAAGATCGTCTTTGGCCAGTTGAGGGAGTGCTTCGAGTTCGTCTTTTAAGTCGTAACTAAAGAAGCCTACTGCTCCACCAGCAAACGGAAATGGAGCGGCAGTAGTTACCTGGTATTTAGCGCGTAAGTTATCTAATACTTGAAGACTATTAGTTTCCTTGGTAGAATGGCTTTCACTATGTGAGCTTTCTGACCATGAAAGTTCTACTTTATCAGCAGAGGCACTTGCTTCTAAGAAAGGATCAGCACCCATATATGAATAACGGCCTAAATCAAAGTATTGTTCTCCGCTGTCTAGAAAAAAGGGGGCTGCGGCTTGCTTAAAGGCCCCAAATAATAAATGTGGAGAAACCGGAAGTGCTATAGAACGTGTTTGCCAGGGAGAAATAATAGAACTCTGCCATTTTCGAGCATTACTAATGGCGTTACTTAAAAGTTCATGACCTTCTTGAGTTAAAATTGCTTCAGGATGAAATTGAACACTTTCAATAGGGAGGGTTTTGTGACGGAACCCCATAATTTCTCCGTCAGCGGCTTCGGCTGTTATGATAAGGTCATCTGGTAAGCCCGAACGTTCAATGGCTAAAGAATGATAGCGAGTCACTAGAAGTGGATTCGCTAAATTAAGAAAAACACCATGTCCGTCATGTTTTATCAAAGAGGTTTTTCCATGTACAGGTACTTTTGCCCGCACTACTTTCCCACCAAAAACATGGCCAATGGCTTGGTGACCTAGGCATATTCCTAAAATCGGGATTCGACCCATGAAATGTTGAATGACCTCCAGTGAGAGGGGAGCTTCAGCTGGAGAACAAGGACCGGGAGATATAACAATTAGTTCTGGATTAAGACCATCTAGATCTGGCAATGTGCAGATATCTTTTCGACGTACTATTACTTCCTCGCCTAATTCTTTGAAGTATTGGAAGAGGTTATAAGTAAAAGAATCAAAATTATCAAGTATAAAGATCATTTTTCTATATCCCAACTCTCTATGATCTAAAAGAATGGAGCGGATTAAGACCTGAGAAAATAGCTGCCAATATTTAGGAACTAAGCGTTTCTGCGATCACTTTCCTAGTCCATTGACAACAGGCTCAAAGGATAAATAGTGAGCTCGCTTACTTCGAGGGTTTTCACAAAATTCTGAAAAGCTGGTTGTAAATTGGGGTTATTAATCCCTTGAAAAATTAAAGTTTGATTTAAGATTACTCTTCCGATATGGGAGCCTTCAACTTCAATTTGAATAGAATTAATGTCCATGGTTACAGCGCGTTGATCAATCACTAAAGTCATGGTTCGGTTTTTAGAAAAGATACTCTCCAAGAGGATAGTGTCTTGGGAAGGTTTTAATAGTTCTTCAGAATCTGGAGTGTGTAAGTCACTGAG
Organism: Desulfitobacteriaceae bacterium; assembly: GCA_049302575.1. GTDB lineage: Bacteria > Bacillota > Desulfitobacteriia > Desulfitobacteriales > Desulfitobacteriaceae > JBAQMG01. The sequence continues at coordinate 71,159 of JBAQMG010000023.1, forward strand.
AACAAAGGAAGATTCTATTAAAAGATTACGCATAATTGCGCTATTAAAATTCCAAGGCATAACAACCGGGAGTTTTTGTATTTCGCCCGTTGCTTTAATCGTATGAATTATATAGCTATTATCTCCAGTTAGATAAGGTTTATTGGAACAACCAGAGAGGAACAGGGTGCTAAATAAGAGGTTAAATAAAACTATTACCCAAATAATTATTCGTTTATTCAAAAATTGACCTCTTCTCATTTTCTATTCAAACAATATAATATTCTCCAATAACTTTTAAAATCCTTCATACATTGAATTTTATCTAAAAAATGTGTACAATTCAGCAAGAGGGGAGTCAGAACTTTGAAGGGTAGTATTGTTGTTATTGACATAGAGACGACAGGGTTAGATATATATAAAGACGAAATACTTGAATTTGGGGCCTGGCGGCTTGAAGAGGGAAAACAGCCCAGAAGTCTGCAGTTTCTACTTAAACCCCAACAGGAAGTCTCCTCTAAAATTTTGGGCCTGACTGGGATAACTAGAGAAGAGCTTAGAAGTGCTAGTTCTTTAGAAGAACATCGTGAGCAAATTCTAGGCTTCTTTAACGATGCAGTTCTTGTAGGGCATAATATTGAATTTGATTTAGGGTTTTTAGAAAAAGGTTTAAGAATCGTTTTTAACCAAGAAACTTGGGATACTTTGGAGTTAGCACGAATTTTTTTTCCATCTTTGGGTCATTATCGTCTAGCAGTACTCGCTGAAAAACTGGTGCTTGAATTACCGGAAAATCCCCAATTTCACAGAGCTGGAACGGATGCCTGGGTTACTTGGAAGTTGCTAGAGACCTGTTGGCGAAAAGCTAAAGAATATGACTTGAGTTTTTATGATCAGGCAAAGGGTTTGATCGAAGGGTGGAAAGGAGCAAGCTTTTTTACCTATTTACGTAGTGAGATTTCCCGAAGTTTTCCCGATCGTCCAATACGGACCGAGCTTGTAATTTCTCCTCCAGATGAAGGACTGTTTGCCGAAACTAAACTTAAGGAAAAGGTTCCTGAGGCCAATGAATGGGTACTCGAATGTTTTTCTTCAGGGGGGATTTTGCAAAAAACTCTGCCGGGCTACGAAAGCAGGATAGGACAACTAAAGATGGCTGAGGCAGTGGTGAAGAGTCTTACTGATTCGCGTCACGTGGTAGTTGAGGCAGGTACTGGAACAGGTAAGTCTTTTGCATATTTGATTCCTGCCCTCTGGTGGGCCAAAAAAAGTGGGCAAAAAGTAGTGGTGGCTACACATACGATTCCTCTACAAGAACAGCTTCAACAAAAAGATTTACCAGTTTTAGCACGAGTATTACCCTTTTCATTTCGAAGTGTTTTACTCAAAGGCAAAGGGAATTACTGTTGTTTGAAAAAGTGGTCTATGCTTCAGCTGAATCCTTTAGAGCTTAACCATGAAGAACGTCTTGCGGCGCTTTATGTGCTTACCTGGTTAAGGGAAACAGGGACTGGTGATCTCCAAGAACTTCCACAGGTCGCGAGAGTACATAAAATTTGTTTGAAACTAAGTGCTGAAACCGAAAACTGTGATCCCAAAAGTTGCCTCCGAGCCGGGGTCTGTTTTCTTCTAAGAGCACGGAAAAGGGCTGAAGATGCGGATTTAGTCATCGTAAATCACTCCTTATTATTTTCTGACCTTAAGACGGATTTTAAAGTTTTACCAGAATATCATTATTTAGTGGTTGACGAAGCACATCATCTTCATCGCTCTGCTTTGGAGCAACTAGGAAGCGATCTTAGTTTGGAAAATGTTACGCGTGTGATAGAAAAAATATTTCGTCCTCAAGGGCAGTCCTTTTTTGTGACCTATAAAATGCGACAAGGTCGATTAGCAGCTTTGGCTCCGGCAGTGGCTTGGGATACCTTTGCAGAAAAGCTGGCAGGAATCCCGGAAAACTGTGAGCTTGTTCTAACTCAGGCGCGTGAGGTATTTATGCTTTTTGCTAAAATACTTAATGGACAACAGTCGTTGCGTTTGGTTAAAGCCTTAAAAAATGAGAATTGGTGGTTAATTTTAGAGATCCAAGTAGAGAACCTAAAAGGTAGGCTGGCACAACTCGTGACGAGTCTGGAAGGACTTAGTAAGTTATTGGCTGGTGAAGAGGGTAATGAGTTGGATGGATTACGCCGTGAGCTTGCCGGTTATCAAAGGGAACTTGAGGGTTTTAGAGACACACTCTCACTATTATTAAATGTAGAAGACCCCATAAGAGTGACTTGGTTGGAACAATTCTTTTCACTTCATTTAAAGTCTTCACTTGTTGAAGTCAGTCAGATTCTAAAAGAAAAAGTGTTTTCGCGTTTGGATAGTGCTCTATTAACCTCTGCAACCCTTAGCATAGCCGGTTCCTTCACACATTATTTACAGGAGGTTGGGTTACCTGAGGATACAACAGCCTTACAGGTGGCTTCCCCCTTTGATTATGAAGATCAAATGCGGTTATTTGTAGTCAAGGATCTCTGGAAAAACGAAAAATCGGAGGAAATGATTGCCCTAAGAGTTGCGGAATTTGTAGCCGAAGTTGCTCAGCAGTTAAGCGGTCGCACCTTGGTCTTATTTACTTCTCATCGTTTGTTGCGGGCCACTTATACCCCTCTGGCGGAGCTTTTGGAAAAGCTTAACCTGACTATTTTAGCTCAGGGAATCGATGGTGGGAGGAGTACAATCTTAAGTGAGTTTTCACGTAATCCAGGAAGTGTATTACTAGGTGCCACAAGTTTTTGGGAAGGAATAGATATTCCTGGTCAAGCTTTATCCTGTGTTATTTTAGTCAAATTACCTTTTTGGCCACCGTCTATGCCCTTGATCGAGGCGCGTTCTGAACTCTTAGAAGCCCAAGGACGAAATTCGTTTTGGGAATTTATGTTACCAGAAGCAGTCATTAGATTTAAACAAGGGTTTGGGAGACTGATACGATCCAAAATGGATAAAGGATTTGTCATACTGCTAGATGATAGAGTCATTGGAAAACGCTATGGAAGCCTATTTCTTGCTTCACTTCCAATTGAAACACATATTCGTGGTGAAAAGAAGCAAGTTCTTCAGCAAATTAACTCATGGGTTAAAAACTTAATCTAAAAATAGAGCGCTTTTCTAAAGCTGCTAAAGATGATACACTATAGAAAATTGAAGGGGGAGGTTAAGCTTTAGGTGAAACAATATCCAATTTCCCGTGATGGCTGGCTATATTTATTAGTGCTTTTATTGTTAATGTTTGTTTGTTATCTGCTTTGGCCGTGGCTGATTATTTTACCGAGCATACTTTTTCTTTTTGTTTTATACTTTTTTCGCAATCCTGAGCGTACTATTCCGAGTGATGAACTGACTCTGGTATCACCCGCAGATGGTGTTGTCATGGATGTTGAACGTGTCTATGAAGATAAGTTTTTGCTAGGAGAAAGTATAAGGATACGAATTTTTTTAAGTGTATTTAATGTACATGTAAATCGCATGCCAATGGCTGGTAAAGTTGTATTTCGGACCTACCGCCCCGGTAAAATGCTTCCCGCCTTTAAAAATCATGCCTCAGAGCTCAATGAAAAGAATTATATCGGGATTGAAAATCAATACTTGCGTATCTTAGTAACCCAGGTTACGGGGTTTATTGCGAGACGGATTGTTTGTTGGGTTAAAGAAGGGGACGAGGTTAGCAGAGGGGAACGGTTTGGACTTATTAAATTTGGTTCATGTACGGAATTATTCCTTCCTCCAGATGTCAAAGTGTCGGTGACGCAAGGGGATAAAGTCGTTGGGGGGCAAAGTATTCTAGGGAGAGTGAATGTTGAATGAGGGTAAAGCCCATCAATGTCCAATTAATACCAAGTGTTTTTACTTTGGCTAATCTTTTTTTTGGTTTCTTGTCACTAGTCTTTACCTTGGATGGTGAATTTAGACTTGCCGCTGGAATGATTCTCTTGTCTGTACTATTTGATAGTCTGGATGGGAAAGTTGCTCGTAAACTTTCGGCAAGTTCTGACTTTGGTAAAGAACTTGATTCTTTAAGTGATTTAGTTTCTTTCGGGGTTGCTCCGGCGCTCTTAACTTACAAGGCTTTTCTACAAGATCACCTTGGCTATTATGGTTTATTAATAGCTGCTGGATTTACTTTATGTGGTGCGGTTCGACTAGCTAGGTTCAATGTACTTGATATCTCAACCCATTTCGTGGGTGTACCCATTACTTTTGCAGGTGGTTTGATGGCTTTACTCATGTTGTTCCATAAATTAGTTCCTTGGGTATTATATCCTGTCTTTTTAGCAGTATTAGCAATTCTAATGGTTGCGACCTTTCGTGTACCTAAATTAGGGAAGTAGTGAACTCGTTCAACTAAAGATAAATAGTATGGATCAAGGATTAAATCCTTGGTCCATTTTTGCACCTCTATTGGGTCCCTGGCATATAGTATCGCACAAGAAGGCTTGCATAGGGGGTAAAAAGTATGGATAATCAACAAGTTAACTGGCCCAATGCTGGATTGAGAATTGTTCAAGGTTTAACAACTACAATCGACGCAATTCGACAATTGGATGCCCAAGAAGCTTCATTGGTCATGCGCTTATTAGGAAAAAGCTGTACAAAAATGATGCACGAAGGAACCGGCCATCAGTTTGGTATTGCAATGATTGAAACAAGTGCCCAATTGGCGATGAAAGAGAAGCTTGTATTGGAAGATATCCTGAAAGTTATTACAACAATCATTGGAAGATTATATTTCACGGCTAAAACAGACGAGGAAAAACTTCTAGTAGCCCAACTTGAAGAGGCTGTAAAAAATTATCAAATTGGTTGAAGTTAATCTACACTAGATTGACTAGCATAAGTGGTGAGGGAAGGAGGGAATAAGATGAAAATATATTATGTTCGGCTACCAGAATTTATACTTAATGTTTTGCGAAAAGTTTTTAGGTAAACTTGGCATGAAAGTGAATCTTCCCTCCTAGAATAGATGTAGGACTACCTCTTAGGTAGAGCCAAGTAAGGAGGGACACTATGCAGCATAGTCGTTATGTTTGGTTAATCGGAATCATTGTACTTTGCCTTTTTCTAACTCTTTCCTGGAAGACACCACAAGCTGTTATGACAGCCCTAGCAGACCCGTCGTATTCTGATTCACCCCAGATAACGGTCCAACGTTTTTGGAATTTTTTAGATTCGCGACAGGTAGACTTAGCAAAGGGGTTAATCAATAGTGATGGTGCGACTACAAATAGAATTAGTCTGCTTTACGAATGGGAAAAGGTTGTAGAGCAAGATGCCTTATTAAGGTTACAAAAAGTTGAGTTCCTCGATCTTCGTAATCCACAAGCGGTAATCGTAAAAGTAACGTGGAGTTCTTCACTTCAGCAAGTTCAAACAGCGATGTATAGTTTTGATGTTAGACGAACCAATCAAGGTTGGCACATCTGGCAGATCAAGCAGCTTAACGACCTCTCATTCTCTGGAGGGGATGTTTATGGAAAGTTATTTGGAACGTAATTCTAGTTCGTTAGCAGAGCGTGCCCAAGCTAATGACTTATTACTACCTTGGAGGTTGTACGTAGGATTATTCTATTTAGGAGTAGGTTTGATCATGTATTTGATGGGTTCTAGAGGATAAGCGTGAATATAGAGTAAGAAAGGTCTCCCCAAAATGTTTTGGTGAGGCCTTTCTTACTCTTATAATTATATTGAGTTAGTGGTAAAATACTATGGCGGCTTCGGCGATAGTCATTACTGTAAATTTTGAAAGCAATCTGTTGCAAAAGGGAGTGTATTTATGCTTGGTTTAGCTTTAGAAGGCGGAGGTGCGAAGGGCGCCTTTCATATGGGCGCAGTAAAAGCATATTTTGACGAAGGTTATCATTTTGATGGAGTAACAGGCACATCCATTGGAGCACTCAATGGTGCTATCATTGCGCAAGGCGATTTTGAGATTGGGTATCAATGGTGGCAAGGGATGGATATTGCTTTTCTACTTGATATTGACAAAATACAGATACAAAATTTCTTAAATAGAAAAATTGATAAGGACGTCCTTGTTTACCTGTTCTCAAAATTAAAGGATATTGTCGAAAACAGAGGTCTTGATACGAAGAAAATACGGGAAACTTTAGACAATATCGTTGTGGAAGAAAAACTGCGTGCCTCAAAAATTGACTTCGGCTTAGTTACAGTTTCTGTCTCAGATTTGAAACCTTTAGAGCTTTACAAGGAGGACATCCCTTTGGGGAAGTTAGTGGACTATTTAATGGCAAGTGCAAATTTCCCCGCATTTAAAATAGAACCGATCGAAGGTAAGTTCTATATAGATGGAGGTTTTTATGATAACTGTCCGATCAATCTTCTGATCAGAAAAGGATATAAAGAAGTCATAGCGATAAGAACTTTGGGAATGGGGTTAACAAGGAAACTAGAAGATGCAGAGGTAAAGGTGACCAATATTATACCCTCGGAAGATTTAGGAAGGATTTTGAATTTTGATCAAAACCTTATTCAGATAAATCTAAAAATGGGTTATTTTGACGCTATGCGTATCATTAAAGGTCTGAAAGGAAGAAGATACTATATTGAGCCTATCGACAACGATTTGATTTTTAACAGTTTGTTGTCTATGCCCGAAGATGTAATATATGAAATGGGAAGAATCATGCATTTACCAGAGATGGAACCAAAGAGACTGCTGTTTGAACAAGTTTTCCCAACTTTATCACGCATACTTGGTTTTTCTACCACTTCTACTTATCAGGATATTCTGCTGGGCGTTTTAGAATATATGGCAGAAGAAAAGGGAATCAATAAATATAAAATTTGGAGTTTATTAAGTTTTTGGGAAGTAATTAAAAGCAATGACAACGATGGAGTAAGCCCTCCCATTTCCTTCATTTCCGACATCGTAAAAACAGCAAAACTTAAACTGATTAGCCCAAACGATGTTGCTTTGAAAGAAATAGCAAAGCTATTACTAATAGGGTTAAGGTCAGAGCGGTTTCCTCAATAATTGTTTAAAAAAGAGGTTATGTGGGCAATCTCCTAAAGCTGTTAGCCACAGAGATTTGGCGTATTCTGACGTTTTTCTAGAAGCTGCAAGATACACTCAACCGTTTGTTCCGCTGCCCGACCAGGAAGCGCTTGTTCCGCAGCCCGACGCATCCGTTCCAAGTCCTTCGGATGTTCCAGCAGATCGAAGATTATTTTTTCCAGTTCTTCTTCACTCTTTGCAACCCTGCCTGCTCCAATGCCTTCCAGGTAGATTGCGTTTTCCTCTTCCTGTCCAGGTATCGGCCTGAAAATGACCAAGGGCACCTGTTTCGTCAACGCCTCGGAAACTGTTAAGCCACCTGCTTTTGTAATAATAATGTCCGCAGCACTCATCAATTCCTCAACATTTTGTACAAATCCAAAACGCGCAACTGGGTTTATACCTTCCTCGATCACGGAATCGAGAGATTTATGAAGTTTCTCATCTTGTCCACAAACGATGATACTTTGTATTGGGAAAGCCGTATCCGCTAGAACTTTGCAAATCCATTTTATCCCACCTAGAACACCATACGCTCCACCCATGACTAGAACCGTTGCACGCTTTGGAAGCAAACCCAGCTTCTGCAATATTTCCTGCCGATCCATTTTTAATTCAAACTTCGGGCTCACCGGAATCCCCGTAATTCGAATCGAGCGAGAATCAATCCCTTGGGCCACCAACCCATCGTAGACATTTTTACACCCTACAATATAAAGGTCAACCCCCGAATGGATCCATTGGCTGTGAACAGCATAGTCTGTCACAACAGTAACCAAAGGGACATTCAAAACCCCTTTCAGTCTTTGTTGTGCCAAAATACCTGCAACAACCGGATAGGTACAAATAACGAGATCTGGTTGTAACGCCTGAATAAATTTCACAAATTCACTGCGCCCCAAACCGTTTAAAAATCGTTGGAGTACGGAATTTGGGGGAATCTTTGACGTGCGGTAGTAAAATTTTCCCCATAGTTTCGGCGTATACTTAATGAGCTTAATGTAGGTGTTCTTAATAACAGTATTGAAGGTCTTACTGAGAAATGCCCCAAAATCCAAATGCGTAATTTTAACGTTGGGATCCTTATCACGTAACGCCTCGATAACCGCTTCAGCCGCTCGCATATGCCCAGCCCCAAACGTCGCCGAAAAAATCAGCACACTCATTTGCTCCACGTACAAACCTCCTCGTTTTAAAATGGGCTCTTGACATTCACCGAGTTAATTAAAACAAATTTTGTTTGACTTTGAGCACAAATTTTGTGACCGTAGTCTGGACTGGCTTTTGAAATAAGAACAAGGCGGGTAAAATGCCTAGCAAGCCCAAGATCAAATTGACATGAAAAGCATCTTGAAAAGCCAAAACAGTAGCCTTTTCTTGGGTTAGTTTAAACAGATTAAGCAGACTTAACTGTTGAGCCTCAGGAGCTAGAAATCCCAAACCCTGAAAAAAAGAAGTCAGTGGCTGAAACGCTTGCACTGTGTAAGACCAAGGTGTGGCAGTATCAGCTAGGTGCGCATAATGCCATGGTGTACGCTGCTGGATTAAGCTGGTTAAGATGGCGACTCCAATCGCACTTCCCACCTGACGAATCATATTGAAAAAGGCCGAACCCTGATTGACCAGTTCCTTAGGTAATGAGCTGTAGGCTAAAGTTACCGAAGGCATAATGCCAAGTCCGAGACCCGCTCCGACAATCATAAGGTATTTATCAATCAGATGAATATTTGTAGTCATTTGAAGATTGATGAAAAAAGATGAACCCACCGACATAATCAGAATACCAGCAATGGTTAAGAGCATTGCGCCGATACGTGGCAAAAGGATAGCACTAAGTGGAAGAAATAGGACAATGCCAAGAACCTCCGGTAAGAGCATCAGGCCAGTGTCCATTGCTCCCAATCCTTTTAATTGTTGCAAGAATAATGGAAGGATAAAGAGGCTGCCGAACAAACTCATAATGATAAAAAATGTAACCACCAAGGAGGCCGTATAAATACGGTTTTTAAAGATCCGCAAATCGAGGATGGGATCGGTTACGTAGGCTTCAACCAGGAAAAAAAGGAGCAAGCTACTCCCAGCAACATAAAAGAGAAAAACAATATTAAAGGATGTCCACCCTTCGTCTGTTCCGTTACTCAGAGCTAACAACAGCGTAGAAAAACCCACTGCCGAGAGGATAAAGCCCCAAAGATCAAATTTTTTAGTTACGGTCTCAAATTCATGTAAGAAGAGATAAGAAAAATATATAGCGAATAAGCCAAGCGGGAGATTGATCCAAAAAATCATTTTCCAGTTATAATACTCGACTAAGTAACCACCAATCGTGGGTCCAATTGCCGGAGCAATAAGCAAAGGAATACCCATTAACCCCATGGCCCAAGGAAGCTCTTCCTTTGTAAAAGTTTTCTCAACTATGGACAAGGCGAGTGGCATAATCATGCCCCCACCGATCGCCTGAACAATGCGAAAGAAAATAAGTGCATTAATATTCCAGGACAAAGCGGACAGAACAGAACCGCCAGTAAAAATAAAGAGACTCAATAGATAAATCTTCTTCATACCACGGGTATCAGCCAAATAAGCCGTAATGGGCTCGAAAACACCGATTGTGATCATATATGCTGTAACAATGTACTGCGCCAGGCGAATGTCTGTACCATATTGCAACATAATTTTTGGAATAGCGACATTGACAATCGTCATATCCAGTAGATCCATGAATAAGCCCAAAACAACGGCGATCAGGATAAACCATTTTCCCCATTTTTCGAACAAGTTACTGCTCACCGCCTTAGCTAATACGTGACAAAATCTCGCTCACCGGTAATTTAAGCTCGGAACGATGCCTAATTTTGAGCCAGAACTCCCCCACGGTTGCGACTTTATCCATGAAACAAACCAAGAATCCTTCCCGACTGCGGGGCCAACGGGGAGTCAAGGGCCACATATGGTGGAGAATGATCTCTTGTTCTTTCTGAGAAAGACAAAAACATCGTTCGGCATTTCGACACGCGATGCGGGGATGACGAAAGCCGTGCCAGCGCTTGCCGTCCGAGCGTGGTAAATGCCAGTCATAGAGATAGAAATCATGGAGAAGTGCTCCGCGTGTAGCGGAACGGCTATCGAGAGAAGGCATTAATTTCCTTAAGCGCTCTGAGTAAGTGAAGGTTAACCAGGCTACATGGAGGGAGTGATCTAAAATGTTGAAGGGTTTGTGATGGGGGTACATAGCCAACTGCTTAAATTCTGGATGTTCTAGGATATCCTGCACCAGCTCTTGGAAAATCAAACAGCTCACCTCAAATCTATGTTTCGTGTTAATCTCCTTTAATTTGACCAAGGATTCTTCGACTTTGCCGTTTAACGAACTGTTCCGCTGAATCTTGTTTGGCTTGGAGCAAAGAAACGGTTTCGCTCACCGTTTGGCGCAACTTGGGATAAGTAGAGAGTAATCGGCGGAAAGGTCGGAACAAAAGCACAAAACGCTCATAACTCTGACGCCTGCGATTCTGCTGAAAAATATCCACAATTTGTTCTAAACGGTGCAGAAGAATGGTCGATTGGATGATATCCCACACAAGGTAGAGCATAAAAATAAGCGCAAGAACTATTCGCGGCGTAGTCGGTATACTAAGTAAATAAGAATAGAATCGCGGGTGAATGAAACTTGCAAAGATGAGACCGAGGACTCCCCAGAGTAACGAAAAGGGAAGGGCAATCTGTCCTTGAAAGTTTAGTGGGGTGTCACTGTAATCCCAGAGACGCAAGTGGAAGAAACGCTCTATACACAGCCCAGAAACGTACTCTAAAGCTGTGCTCAAAACTATGAAATAGAGGAAGCGCCATTCCCAAGCGAGATTAGACAACCACGGGTCAGTAATCGCTGCTAAGAGTGTAAAGGAACCATAGAGTGGCAGAAAGGGTCCTTTAAGAAAACCAGGGTTGACAATCTGTTGTTGGGTAAAGGAACGGTATAAGGTCTCTAGTATCCAACCTGCAAAAGCGTAAGAAGCAAAGGTAAGTACTGAATACGAGACGTAGTCAAGCCAAAGCAAATCAGTCATTAAGTATTAACTCCTTATTTAGGATATAATAAAAATATGGACTAAATTCCCCAAAAGACCCAAGAATGGCTTAAAAACAATTCCCCTCTTGCAGGGGACACAGTTGCATTTTATGCTAGTTAAGCTTAAACTATACCCAAAAGACAAAAATAGTAATTCACAAATTACTATAACATTATTTTTACTATTGTCAACTGTTAAGATGCAAAAATCTGGTGGACAAGGAGAAAGAAATTGAATGGATTTAACTGAGAGGCGTAAACAGTTTCTTCAACAGCTTATGAACCTTTATGAGAAAACAGGCTTACCTGTCCATTACGTAACTCTGGCTAAACTGATCGGAGTAAGCAAATGGACAGCTTATGATATGTTAAAGAAATTGGAGAAAAACGGTTTACTTAAACGCGCTTATACTATTAAACCTCATGAGATAGGGCGGTCTATGATCGTTTTTACACCTACATCCCAAGCAGATGACCTTTTTGGTAAGAAGAGAAATATTATTTGTAGTCAGGAAGAATTAAATGACATTAAAAATTCCGTAATAGGTTTGCTCGAAGAGGTAAGGCCGTTTCGTCTCCAACAAGCGATCGATCTATTTTTAGATAAAATTTCCAAGGTGAATATTCAGTCGGAATTTTGCCTCTACATCCTTGGACTATTAATTTTGTATTTAAATGCGCTCGGAAAAAGGCAAAAACTAATGGTTGAACATTTGTTCAGAGTTTCGAATCGCCCAGAAATACAGTTAACTATGTTTGTCGGCACAGTGATTGGAACGGCTGTTCCACCCGTCGGCTATGAACTCGGACCCGAAATAACTAAACTTATCGCTTTGTTTTTTAGCTATCTTGATAAATTAAGTCTTGAGGAGTTAATAACACTTACTAATTTTGTACAGGAAGCCATAGGTTAAAACAAAGGCATCCCTAAAAGGTTTTGGTGAAAGACTTTGTTTTTTTCCAACGGCGAGACGCCCACTTCTAGAAGTGGGCGTTCCCTTGGTTCTCTACTTCAGGTGGAGTAAACTCTCCACCTGAAGCCCCGATGTTCAGCTTTAGCTGAACGAGTTTACTTCGTAAATGTGGCGTTAAGTATATTTTTTAAGAGAAAAGTTTAAACTGATTAAGAATTCGGGCAACAGTGCCAGTGTTGAAAAAAAACACACTAAGTTGTGCTCAATGTCACAGTCGAAAAATTAAAAATATGCTAAACTAACGTTGAAAGATGAAGGGAGAATCTCATATGTCTAATGAAAATAAAACGACGGCCAACGTCGAATGTGCTCACTGCGGAACAACTAGTGAATTAACACCCATCATAAAGTACATCCATCAAGGCGAAGAAAAATATGTTTGTACGCATTGTTTACCAATGCTTATACACGGATAGGTGGTTAGCATGAAATTCACACTAGATATGAAGCTAAAAGATATTATGGCGGCAAACCCTAAGACAGTCGATGCTATGCAGGAACTTGGGCTTCACTGTTTGGGTTGTCCGTTTTCGGTCAATGAAACTTTACTCAATGCTGCTCAAATGCATAATCTTAATGCAGATGTCTTGTTGGAAAAAATTAATTCTGTCGAACAAGGGGAAATGTCCCCAGGGGCTGCCGCTAAAACTCAACCAGCTGGAGCTATTCTTCAACAGGATAAAAAGACGTATGCCATAGCACCACATATCCCTGCGGGTCTTGCTACGCCGGAAATCCTACGTAAGATTGCTGATGTCGCTGAAAAATATCATGCAGCGGCTATTAAAGTAACTACAGCTCAACGTATCGCCATTGTTGGTTTAACTCCTGAAGATGTTCCTAAGGCTTGGGATGACCTTGGGATGGACCCAGGACACGCTGTTGGTTTATGTGTTCGCAGTGTAAAAGTTTGTCCCGGAAATGCTTTTTGTAAGCGGGGACTGCAAGAAACATTGCGAATTGGTTTAGAATTGGATAAGCGTTATCATGGAATGTCCTTACCCTCTAAATTTAAAATTGCCGTGGCCGGCTGTCCCAATAAATGTACTGATGCCGCTTCAGTGGATTTAGGTTTAATGGGTACAAGTAAAGGGTATCATCTTTATGTTGGTGGCAATGGTGGAGTTAAACCGCGGTTCGCTGATTTGCTGGTGGAAAATTTACAAGAAGCACAGATTGTTCCTGTTGTCGATGCTGTTATCGAGTATTATAAAGGGAAGGCTAAACCCCAGGAGCGGTTAGGACGGTTGCTTGATAGGAATGGCAAAGAAGAATTACAGCAATACGTAGACAAAGTTCTACTAGAGTTTCAAAGTACAAATTAGTAATAGTCTTTAATAAAAAACGAAAAGCGGATGGACACACCATCCGCTTTAGAATTTTGTTATTCGATATGTACAGCATCTACAGCGCAACTGTCTGCTGCTTATTTGGCGGTGTATTCGCTATCTAATTATGAAATCTTACTACAATGGTACATTAATTACTTTAGGTGACGATGTTCCGATTAAACACGTTACTATTCCCGATGATTCGTTGAGATAATCATTGGGATTACGTATATTGAAAACATTAGTGATTTTTGCGATAATTTAATTTCCATATATAGCCATAAACCTTGATGTTTCAAGGTCTTATCTTTTTTGGTCTGGAATAAAGGTTTACTTATTTTTTGCGATTTCGACATTAGTCTTAAAGTATAATAAGGACACCGATTAAAAAGAAACTGACTTCAGGGAGAAAGTTTCGTGTTTGGTGGTCGGAAAATATACTTAAGGCGGGATGATGAGATAATGGGAAAAAAAATTAAAATTATTGTCGCGGATGACAACCGCAGTTTATGTCAAATGCTCCAGAATTACTTACAGGGGCAAGAAGACCTTCAAGTTGTTGGCCTTGCTTATAACGGTTTAGAAGCTTGGGAACTTATTCAAAATCAAGAACCGGATTTAGTAATTATTGACCTGGTGATGCCCAGTTTAGATGGGTTGGGAGTTTTAGAAAGAATAGCTACACGTACAACAGTTCCACGACCAAAAGTAATTATGTTGACAGCTTTTGGACAAGAATCCTTAACTCATCAGGCCATGATGTTGGGAGTAGATTATTTTATTCTAAAACCTTTTGATCTGGATATTCTAGGTAAGCGAATTAGATCTTTAACTCAAGAGACCACGAATATGTCGAGTAATTATACTTCAGCTGCTCCTTCGGTGACTTCAGTCGGAAGTGGTATCAATATAGCAGTTGAAGTAACAACAATGATGCATCAAATTGGAATTCCAGCTCATGTAAAGGGATATCAGTATATTCGTGACGCGATTATAATGGTAGTGGAAGATGTTTCACTTTTAGGGGCAGTTACCAAAGAATTATACCCAGCCATTGCCAAAAAATATGAAACTGCTCCCAGTAGGGTTGAACGGGGAATACGACATGCTATCGAATTAGCTTGGGAAAGAGGGCATACCGAAACTCTTAAACGGATTTTCGGCTATTCCATGAACATAGAACGACAAAAGCCTACTAACTCGGAATTTATTGCACTATTGGCCGATAAACTTAGGATGATGAGCAAGGCAAGTTGAGTCCCAACAATCTCTATGCAAAAAACACCTGCGTTGTACCTTAACGGTAATGATGGAGGTGTTTTTTATAATACACAATTCATAATGCTAATCTCTGGGGGTGAGTTTTGATTAAAGTTAGTTATTCGGTTAAAATATGAAGAGATTATAATGGCGTGAGTAGCCTTAGCAAGTAGACTGCGAAAGGAGGAAAATCTTGAAAGGTAAGCTGATAGTCATAGAAGCGGGGGATGGCAGTGGAAAAGCGACCCAGACTCAAATGCTATATGATAGACTACTAGTCCAAAATAAGGTTCATGTTAAAAAGGTCGAGTTTCCGAACTATAAAAGTGAATCCTCAGCTCTAATAAAAATGTATTTAAAGGGAGAATTTGGAGAAGATCCAAGTTTAGTTAATCCATATGTTGCGTCAACCTTTTACACTGTTGATAGATTCGTTTCCTATGAAAAGGACTGGAAAGATTTCTACCAAAAAGGAGGTATTATTTTAGCTGACAGATACACTACTTCCAATATGATTCATCAAGCAGCAAAGATAATTGATAATCGTGAACGTGAGGATTATCTTAATTGGTTATGGGATTTTGAGTTTAATAAGTTTAAACTTCCAGTTCCTAACTGTATAATCTTCTTAGATATGCCGCCCCATTATAGCACAAAGCTCATTTGTAATCGTCCCAATAAATTCGGAGAAAAAGATAAGGATATTCATGAAAGAAATTCTGAGTACCTTGTTATTTCCTACAATAACTCTCTCGAAATTGCTCGAAAATACAGTTGGAAAAAGATTAGTTGCATTGAAAACGATAAAATAAGAAACATTAATGAGATTCATAATGATATTTACAATATTGTTAAAAAAATTGTTAAATAGAAATTCTCCCTAGTTAGCTTAAAACTAGGGAGAATATATATTTTAAAGATAAATACTTAAAAGTTATAAAATTTTTTTAAATAATTAAAATGGTGCGCCCGGCAGGATTTGAACCTGCGACCTCCGGCCTCGGAAACCGTCACTCTATCCACTGAGCTACGAGCGCTTGATAAAAGAACTGCTTTATTAATTTACTAAAAGCAAGGTCATTTGTCAAGAAATATAAATTAAAAGGGGGATTACCTTGCGGTGGCAAAAAATTCTCGTTAAAATTTCCTGGTCAGAAATAAGGCATCTAACTGGTATTCTTATAGGCGCAGGTATCGTTGGTGCCAGTATTAATTCTTTAATTCTTCCTAACCATATAGCAGACGGTGGAATTACTGGAGTGGCAATAATATTACATTATCTTTTCGGTTGGTCGGTGAGCTATGCAATATTTTTACTTAATTTACCGTTGTTTATTATCGGTTTAAAGATTGTTGGACG
This sequence comes from Desulfitobacteriaceae bacterium, assembly GCA_049302575.1. GTDB lineage: Bacteria > Bacillota > Desulfitobacteriia > Desulfitobacteriales > Desulfitobacteriaceae > JBAQMG01. The sequence continues at coordinate 87,192 of JBAQMG010000023.1, forward strand.
AAGATTTCTGATCTATAGTATTTTTGGTGTAGCAGGGTTAGCTTACTTTTTAAATGCCACCTTGAACATAGCTGTACTAACTAATGACCCTCTTCTAGCTTCCATCTTTGCAGGAGTTCTTTCAGGAATTGGCATGGGTTTAATTTTTCGTTCGCGTGGGTCTCTTGGAGGGACGGATATTTTAGCCGTGTTTTTTAGTCGTACAACTCAATTTAGTGTTGGTCAAATTTTATTGGGGATTGATGCTGTGATTTTTTTAGCTACAGCTCTTCTTTTTGGTCCTGAAACAGCTATGTACGCGATGATTTACATGTTTATTGCTACTAGAGTGATTGATTTAGTACAAGAAGGAATGAATCATTCGAAATCTGTGATGATAGTTACGAATAGACCACAGCAAATAGCCCAAGAAATTATGTCCAGGCTTGATCGAGGTGTAACCTTTCTTAATGCGATAGGTGCATTTTCCGGTGAACCTAAACAAATTGTCTATTGCGTAATTAGTAGAGCAGAATTATCTCAAATTAAAGAAATTGTTCATGAATACGATCCGCTATCATTTATGGCCATATCGGAAGTGCCAGAGGTAGTCGGGGAAGGGTTTTCTTCTTGGAAAGGGCATTGATAATGCATAATGCACAATTATGATAGTGCTATAGAACACTCTAGGTTGCTTGAATTATGCTGCATTTAATGTGAATTATTCAAGAGAACCGCTACTAGCTGTTTAAATGCCTAATGGAACTTTCGTACTTGAATCAATTATGAATTATGAATTCATCGTAAGCGTAGGTTGCTTTCAGGCGGCCAGGTCTCTGAGGACTGCTGTAACAACTCGCTGATGGGTACGAGTGAGTAGCCCTTAGCTTTCAAACTTCGAATTACAGTAGGCAGGGCCTGAACAGTATCTGGCGCGGAATCAGAGGCATGGAAAAGAATAATGTCGCCGGGTTTTGCTCCTTTACCAGGTTTAAGACCATTTAATACATTATTAATCACAGCATTAGGACCAGGTCGTTTCCAATCGAGAGAATCAACACTCCATTGAATAACCTTATAGCCCAGTCTATTGGCTACATCAATTACTTTATTATCATAGGCTCCGTTGGGTGCACGGATCAGATTTATTTTTTGGTGTGAAAGGGTTTCTAAGACTGTTTGAGCTGTTTTGATTTCTTGCTCGATTTCATTCGGACCTAAAGTATTTAGATCGATATGGCGGTTCCCATGTGACCCAATTTCATGACCATCGGCAACCATACGTTGAACTAATTGTTCATGTTTGCTGGCCCAAGGACTGGATAGAAAAAATGTTGCTTTAATACCTTCTTGCTTTAAAATATTGAGAATTGGAGCGGCGGTTTCTTCTCCCCAGCTGATATCAAAAGTTAATCCAAGAGCTTGAGAAGTAACATTAGCTGAATAAATCGGTTTGAGCTTGTTGGAAAATACCGAAATTACATTTTCTTGATAAGCTAAAAGAACAAAAAGGAGAACACCCCATAAAATAATATTTCTTCCAGAAGGTTTTTTAAAAACGACTACCCGCATTTGCGTTATCCCTCCTTAGGCTAAAAGATATGCACCTAAGGGAAAAATATGAAGTATAAAGTTAAATTTTTAAATAAAGCATAGCGAATATTGTATACTTTGGAGAATTACCTTGTCACATAAGTCTAAATGTGCTATCTTGCATATAAGTACTTAAGTTGAGCAAAGGCGCTCCAAAAGTGAATTTTGGAGCGTTTTTATTTATTTAAACCAAGATTTTCTAAAAAAGGAAGGGGAATAATAATATGGAAATTTTCGGTTCGAATGTTTTCAATGATTCAGTGATGAGAGAAAGATTACCTAAAAATTCCTACAAGATTCTAAGAAGAACGATTGATCAAGGAGCACCTTTAGATCCGAGCGTTGCGGAAGTTGTCGCAAATGCTATGAAAGATTGGGCTCTTGAAAAAGGTGCAACTCACTATACCCATTGGTTTCAACCTATGACTGGCACGACTGCTGAAAAACATGATTCGTTTATTTCACCAACTTCAGATGGAAAAGTAATCATGGAGTTCTCTGGTAAGGAGTTAATCAAAGGGGAACCGGATGCTTCATCTTTTCCAAGTGGAGGTTTACGGGCTACGTTTGAAGCTCGCGGATATACTGCTTGGGATTGTACTTCTCCAGCCTTTCTTAAAGAGGATGGCGGTATTCTGACCTTATGTATCCCAACTGCTTTTTGTTCCTACACAGGGGAGGCTCTTGATAAGAAGACACCCTTGTTACGTTCAATGGAAGCGCTTAATAAACAAGCTCTACGTGTCTTAAAACTTTTTGGAAATACTACAGCATCTAGAGTTATCAGTACAGTGGGACCAGAACAGGAATATTTCTTAATTGACAAGAAGTTTTTTGATCAAAGAATGGATTTAGTGCTTACTGGACGTACCCTTTTCGGTGCTATGTCGCCTAAGGGCCAAGAATTAGAAGATCATTATTTCGGCAGTATCAAGGAACGTATTGCTGCCTATATGAAAGAATTGAATACTGAACTGTGGAAATTGGGGATATTGGCTAAAACTCAACATAATGAAGTTGCTCCTGCCCAGTTTGAACTCGCCCCGATTTTTAACACGACGAACGTTGCAACTGATCATAATCAATTAGTCATGGATGTCATGAAAAAAGTGGCTATCCGGCATGATTTGGTATGTTTACTCCATGAGAAACCTTTTGCTGGTGTGAATGGTTCTGGTAAGCATAATAACTGGTCAATGAGTACAGATGATGGTCAAAATCTCTTGGAGCCAGGAAATACGCCTCATGATAATGCGCAATTCCTTACCTTCTTATGTGCGATCATTAAAGCAGTGGATGAATATTCTGAACTGCTTAGGGTCTCAGCTGCAAACCCAGGAAATGATCATCGCTTAGGTGCTAATGAGGCACCTCCAGCAATTATCTCGATTTTCCTTGGTGAACAACTCTCGGATATTTTGGCTCAGTTAACCAATGGCGGTCTAAAGAGTTCGAAACAAGGCGGGGACATGAGAATTGGAGTTACAACTCTTCCCGTATTTGCTAAAGATTCTACAGATAGAAATAGAACTTCGCCCTTTGCTTTTACAGGGAATAAATTTGAATTTCGGATGGTTGCCTCTTCACTCTCGATCTCTGGACCGAATGTAATTCTAAATACGATCGTGTCTGAAATCCTTTCCCAGATAGCTGATCATTTGGAAAAATCACCTAACTTCGAGCAAGAGCTTCAGGGCCTTCTCAAGGAGATTGCTTCAAATCATAAGAGGATAATCTTTGATGGTAATGGTTATTCAGCTGAATGGGCTGCAGAAGCAGCCAAACGTGGTTTGCCCAATATCACTTCAATGGTTGATGCAGTTCCAGCCTTAATCAGTGACAAAGCGGTTCGACTTTTTGAAAAACATCGAGTATTTAGTTCAGTGGAGTTGCATTCGCGTTATGAAATTCTCTTAGAACAATATTGTAAATGCATCAATATTGAAGCCTTAACGATGATCGATATGACGAAACATCAAATATTACCAGCTGCAATTAATTATGCGACGAAGTTAGCAGTTTCTGTTAATGCAATCAAGAGTGCAGGTGCTGATACCTCTGTTCAGAGCGAAGTCCTTAATGAAACTTCAACCTACCTTGTTGCGTTAAAGCAAAGATTAAATGAACTCGAGCAAGTAACTGTTGAGGCTAAAACGATTGAAGACGATTATTATGCTCAAGGTGTTTTCTATCGTGATACAGTATTTACGGCCATGGGAGCGTTACGGGTTGAAGCAGATAACTTGGAAACAGTGATTGAAGCCGAACTATGGCCAATGCCAACTTATGCACAAATGTTATTTATGTATTAGACTTTTATTATCGAGATGTATAATACAAAGACCTAGTCTTAAAGCAAGACTAGGTCTTTGTATTAACTTAGATTCTTTTTATCGGTTAAAACGAGAACCAAAAAGCAAACGAACAAGGTCTATTTTAAATAATACCTTAAGGAAAAAATGCAGTACTATGAATGTTGCTCCTAAAATAACAGCAAACTTAAAGATGTAGAATGTTACTGTGAAAACCAAAGCAAAGATTTTACCCAATATGAGGGCAGAAAAATACAGTCCGAGAACTAGCGCTAAAATTTTCAAGGCGAATAACCAATAATTCGAAGGTGGAGCAGGACGATAAGTATTCAAGATCAACACCTCCCTTAAATTTAGCTTAACATATTTCGACTTTACTGTCTAGTTTAACAACCTTATGCATTAATAGCTCGTCTTGTGCCAAAAAAAAGTTGCCTGCATAAGATAATGCTACGCGGAGGTGATGACTATGAACGAACAAGTTTTGGCGACTTGGCGTAGTTTAATGGAACTGGGCACGAAAAATTTAGGGAAAGATTGCTATGTAGAAGCAGAAAATTACTTTAACCAAGGTGTCCCTTTGGCTAAAGAGTTAGCTATTCCAGAAATATTGGCTTTCACCCTGCGTCTATTGGCAACGGCCAAAGTTCGTTTAGGGCAACTAGATTCTGCAGAAAAAGGATTTAAAGAAGCGGCTAAGATTTGTATAGAAATACAGAATACTAAAGGGATGGCCGAGGCTTGGGCAGGGCTTGCCAATGTGGCAGTCAATCGAGGAGCTTTAGAAGAAGCGGTGAATTGGTATGAACGTTCGATAGCAGTATATCCACTTTCTTCGCCACGCTTGCGTTTAGGAATGCTCTATTCAGATTTAGGGCAAGTTTATGCTTCACACAATAATCTGGTAAAAGCTGAAATAGCTTTTACTAAAGCCAGCGAATTATGTCATTCAAACGATTATCCTCAAGGAGAAGGTGAACTTAATGTATTGCTAGGTGAACTATGTTATAGACAAGGAAAAATAAGTTTAGCTCAGCAATATCTAAGGAAAGCTTGTCAGGTTTTTGCAATTATCCTTGACAAGCATGACTTAGCTAGTGCGCTACAATATCTGGCCTTCCTATATTACGATTATGGTAATTTGAGTTTTGCCTTGGAATGTCAACAAAGATCTACAGTTTTATGGTTCAAATTAGACAAGACTGAAGAAGGGAGTGATGGATTATTTTTTTTAAGTAAGATAGAACAGGGATTGGGCGAGGAAAGCGCTGCAAAGGATTATTTAGTGACATCTATAAAAACCTATCCCAAAAGAGATTTAGGTCTGGCTTTGCGATATCAAGCCTTAGCCTGGCTCTTTATTCAAGCAATGGACTGGGTTCGAGCTGGCGAGTATTTTAAAGAAGCTCTAGAATTGTTTGAAGAAATTAAGGATGATTTAAGGGCAGAAGAGGTTCGGAAAGTGATAACCTCTCTGGCTATAGCACATCTAATGGATTTAGAAACTCTGGATACCAATCGTAAACATCTGACTGAAGATGCGCAGAGTAAAAGCTTAGCCTTAGAGACCACCCAGAGATTAGGCAAATTTTACGAGAACCGTCATAATTACCTCGAAGCCTTACGCTGTTATTGGCAGGCGTTAAGCATTGCCCAAAGAGATGATGAAGAAGTGCATAACCTCGAAAAAGCAATTCAACGGATTTCTCAAAAAGTAAGGCGGAAAAAACGTCGTTAAAATTAGGAAAATATTGAAAACAGCTTTGAAATCAGACTAGTTTTCGAGTAGAATAAGAATTAAGATGCTTGAATAGTCATGGAGGGTGAAGGAAGTGGTGAAGGTCAAAGAAAAGACCTTGCGTAAAGTTGAAGATTATTTTGCTCGTGAAACAGCGATGAGAGGGAGCGCAGAAATTCAAGTCAGTTTAGAAGACTTACGCCAGGAAACTCAGCTTTCTTTGGTTACAATTTATAAAGCAATTGAAAACCTTCTAGCAACCGGTATTCTCACTGTTTTAGCCAAAGGTAATAAGCGATCGCCTAAAGTTTATCGTTATCTTGCGCTTACCGAACACGAGACTAAACATATGCTAACTACTGATTTAAACGGCTTAACAAATGCCTTAGAAAAACTACTCAATGAACTTTCTGCGAAGGAAAAGGTTATTGAGGCATTAAGGTGTAAATTGACAGTTTATGAAAGACAAGAGACTCAAATTCTTTATCGACTAAAGGTATCTGAAGATGTAGAAGTTATCGTTCGTAAAAAACAATGATTTGAGAAATGGGAGTGGAGAAGTCTGGAATTACGTGAAGAGGATGGACAACTACTAGACTGTATTGAAGATGTTTATCGTTGTTTGGAAGGGGCTTTGCAACAGATAAATAGGGTTAGGTCAGTTCATGTCACTAAACTTGAAACTTGGGCGGAAGATCTTCGTAGCCAACGCCGAATTTTTGAGGATATTTCCTTACCTGCCCGTTTGATCGTCGAACATTTAATTAAATTGCAGTATAAAGCAGGTCAAGTGGCTTTAGAAACGGAACATTTGAGTCTTACTTTGTGTAACGTGGGTGCTGTAAAAGTAGAAGAATTTGGAATAATAAAAATTCGTTTAGGCAAATTAGAGATTTCTTGGCGAGATAGTGACTATAACTATTATTTTTATCCAGATAAGGTAGAGCTTAGGGCTGTAGATGAAAAATCAGCCATAAAATTATTTTTTTCCCTTGCTTTTAGCAGGCTAACTATTGTGAAATTCCCAGAGTTATTGAAAACTTCTAATGTTACTTATATCCATCCGCAAATCGAACAATGGTTAAAGTAGGTGATAGTTTGAGTAATTTAGCGCAGGGGTTAATTCAAGTCTACACTGGAAATAGTAAAGGGAAAACAACAGCAGCTTTAGGTTTGGCGATTAGAGCAGTTGGACATGGTTTTAAGGTTTTCATAATTCAGTTTATGAAAGGTCGAGAAGACTATGGAGAACTCCAGGGGTTGAAGCGTTTAGAACCAGAGTGTCAGATTGAGCACTATGGAGGAAAAGGATGGGTACAAAAGGGCAATCCTAGCTTAGGGGATAAGGAAGAGGCTAATAAAGCTTTTTCGAGGGTAAAAGAAATTATTGCCGATGGACAATGGGACATTGTGATCTTGGACGAAATTCTAAACGCTATTTGGTTTGAACTGTTGTCAGAGGACGAATTGATTACAGTACTAGAGACAAAGCCGAAACACGTTGAAATAGTATTAACCGGACGAAATGCTTCAGATGTTATTAAAGCAAAAGCAGACCTTGTTACAGAAATGCTACAGCTAAAACATCCTTATGATCAAGGGGTTGCTGCTCGTAAAGGGATCGAGTTTTAGTTAAAAAAGGGGATGAAAGCTAATGACCACTACTAAGGAAGAGGTATTAAGCATTGCTCAAGAAAAGGGCGTAAAGTTTATCCGTCTACAATTTACAGATATTTTCGGAATCTTGAAGAATGTAGCAATAACAATTGAACAATTAGAAAAGGCGCTTGATGGCGAATTAATGTTTGATGGATCTTCAATTGAGGGTTTTGTACGTATCGAGGAATCTGATATGTACTTGCGTCCAGACCCAGATACCTTTGTAGTCTTTCCTTGGCGACCGAGGGATGGTGGAGTTGCTCGTTTAATCTGCGATGTCTATAATCCAGATGGAACCCCTTTTGCTGGCGATCCACGGAATATACTTAAGAGGGTCATTGCGGAAGCAAACGCTATGGGTTACGAACTCAACGTCGGACCGGAATTGGAATTTTTCCTTTTCCATACCGATACACAGGGTCTTCCTACAACAATCACCCATGATAAAGCAAGTTATTTTGATTTAACCCCAGTTGACTTAGGGGAGAATGCTCGACGAGATATGGTGCTAGCCTTAGAACAGATGGGTTTTGAAATCGAAGCCTCCCATCACGAGGTTGCCCCGGGTCAACATGAGATTGATTTTAAATATGCGGATGCCTTAAGTACTGCCGATAGGATTGCTACCTTTAGGTTTGTCATCAGAACAATAGCTCAGCAACACGGGTTACATGCTACCTTTATGCCTAAACCTATCTTCGGCATCAACGGTTCCGGAATGCACACGAACCAATCCTTATTTAAAGCTGGACATAATGCTTTCTATGATCCTACGGATCCAATGGAACTCTCTCAAGAGGCTTACTACTATATTGCAGGACTAATGAAGCACGCACGTTCCTTTGCAGCGATTACGAATCCAACCATTAATTCATACAAACGTCTAGTTCCAGGCTATGAGGCTCCTTGCTATATAGCTTGGTCCGGCAGAAACCGAAGTCCGCTGATCCGTATACCGGCAAAACGCGGCTCTTCAACTCGCATCGAGCTTCGTAGCCCTGATCCAACTTGTAACCCTTATTTGGCACTAGCAGTGCAATTAAAGGCCGGACTTGATGGGATTAAAAATAAGCTGACCCCTCCACCGCCTGTTGACAAAAATATTTTTGCGATGAGTAATGAAGAAAGGGAAAAACTGGGTATTGATTCTTTGCCTGGAAGCCTTAATGAAGCGCTGGAAGAATTGAATAAAAATCCAGTGATCAAAGAAGCCCTTGGTGAACATCTAGTTGAGCGCTTTATCGAGGCTAAAACAAAAGAATGCGACGGTTATCGGTTAGCTGTTCATCAATGGGAGTTAGATCAGTATTTAGCGATGTATTAGAAGAAATCCGAAGTTATTTACAAAAAGGCCTAAAGTCTTCTTGAAGAGCATCTTTATGATGTTCTTTTTTATATGTGCGCCACGCATGGCGATTTACTCGGTGGTGAAAGTCCACTATGGGGGCTTGTAGTTGCCAACCATTAGCCAAGCGCAAGGGTGTCCACCGCGAG
>JBAQMG010000024.1:0-15483 GCA_049302575.1 Desulfitobacteriaceae bacterium
AGCCAGGATCAAACTCTCCATAAAAATTATTATCACTCCTATAGAAGTTGATTTGCTCATTCAGTTTTATACTCACTGACGAGTTTTTCCATTGGTATATCCTTGTTGTTTAGTTTTCAAAGATCAGGGGATTGTTATTCACTTACAACTTCGTATGAATCTATTGCGTGAAGCGAACATTTGCTAATATATCATGCTCATGAAATTAATTCAACAGTCATTTTTCATGTATATTGAGCATATTAGGCTATTATCTACATTATTCGTTTCTTTACTCTCTAATTCGTTAAAATTTTTAATTTTTAATTTTTAATTTTTCTCAACCTAACTAAACGTCTCCTAGTGCACCCCTTCAGCTAAAGCTGAACATCGAGACTTCTGCGATAGTCTCCTGCGGAGAGTATCGCAGAAGTCTCCAAGCTCAAAAGGAACACTTCGCGACGAAGGTTTAGTCTACCGCCCTTCGCCGCTCAGAATTTCTTTGTGGATAGGCGGCTTGGACGAAACCCTACACTGTAGGCTTTCGTCACCGAGGCAGAGCACGAAACTACCGCTCCCACTTGTATAAGAGTGGGAGTCTTGAAAATGGATAAATCATACTTATTGTATATGATGTTAACAACCAAAATGTTACAGTCAAAATCCCTAACTTTTCACTCCAAACAAATATCCAGACAAAGCTAACCGACCTTGTCAGAATACAGAATGCTAGGCTTCAGTCGCCGACGCTGGATGCGTCAAATGGGTACACCAGACAAACCCAAGTTATTCTTTCACATTATCCTCACGAGGACGCATCGTGGGAAAGAGAATTACATCCCGTATCGAGGCAGAATTAGTCAAAAACATAACCAGTCGATCGATCCCGATACCAAGCCCTCCGGTCGGCGGTAAGCCATACTCTAAGGCCTGAACGAAGTCTTCGTCCATCATATGCGCTTCATCGTCTCCATCGACCCTCTCGGCTACTTGAGCTTCAAACCGTTGCCGCTGATCAATCGGATCATTGAGCTCTGAAAATGCATTTCCTAGTTCGCGTCCATAAACAAACACTTCAAACCGATCCGTGTATTCAGGATTTTGAGCATTTCGTTTAGCTAAAGGCGAAATTTCTACAGGATGACCAGTAACAAATGTAGGCTGAATTAATTTGGGTTCAACATAAGCTTCAAAAAATTCATTGATAATTTTACCACGTGAAGCATTTGCCTCTACCTTGAGGCCTTTTTCGCGTGCAATCGAACGAGCCTGGTCATCGTCAAGTATCTTGCTAAAATCGACCCCACTATACTCCAGTATACCTTCCAACATTGGTAATCTGCGCCAAGGAGTAGTGAAATTGAGAAGTTCGTCCTGATAGGTTAACTGTAAGGTTCCATGAACTTTTTCTGTAATAGAAGAGATCATCTCTTCGGTCAATTCCATAATATCCTCGTAATTAGCATAGGCTTGATATAATTCCATCATGGTAAATTCGGGATTATGTTTAATAGAAATACCTTCATTCCGGAAATTACGTCCGATCTCATAAACCTTCTCAAACCCCCCGACAATCAGACGCTTCAGAGGCAATTCCAAAGCAATCCGCAAATAAAGATCTATATTTAAGGTATTGTGATGCGTAGTAAACGGTCTGGCCGCTGCCCCACCGGCTACAGCATGAAGAGTCGGCGTTTCAACTTCTACGAACTCGCGATCATCCAAGAACTCTCGCATAGCACGGATAATTTTACTGCGTGTAATGAAAACTTCTCGAACATCTGGATTAACAATCAGATCAACGTAACGTTGCCGATAGCGTGCCTCAACATTCGTTAAACCGTGAAATTTCTCTGGTAGAGGACGCATTGCTTTGGACAAAAGTTTAACAACCTGAGCATGGATAGATATCTCCCCACGTTTCGTACGGAAAACCGTCCCTTGAACCCCAATGATGTCCCCAACATCGAATTTAGAGATTAATTCAAAATACAGGGCACCTACATCATCCATTTTTATATAGATTTGAACTCGTCCGCTAAAATCTTGAAGGTGAGCAAAAATCACTTTGCCCTGATCACGTTTGGACATCATCCTGCCCGCTATACGAACTTCCTGCCCTTCTAATTGATCGAATTCGTCGATAATATTAGCAGCTTTGTGAGTTCGGTCATAACGATCAGCATAAGGCTCTATACCGCCCTGGCGCAGCACATCAAGTTTATCTAGGCGAACGCGCCAAAGGTCATTTTCATTATCCATTTAACATTCCTCCAATTATCTTATCTTATCAATTCTACAGAATTCGTCGTAATTAAACAATAAAAACAAAAAATAAAAACCCTCCCTTCATAAGTAAAGGAAAGGGCTAAGCACTTGGATAACGGATAATGGATAATCCATTATTTATAATCAGAAACACATTATACTAATGATTCCAGTTTAGAAAGTATTAACGATTGTTTCTTTACTCAAAAATCAATAAAAACTACTGATTTTCAGCCCATTTCAGGGGTCTTTTCGGACAAGATCATGGTGTTGTCTACAACTTTTTAGATGAAAAGTTGGTTTCTGCACCAGAATCAATAATGCATTGTGCATTGTATATAGGTTTATCTAAAACTAATAATTTCGTAATGCAAGATTCCTGCGGGAACATTGACTTCAACAATAGTACCTTTAACCTGTCCCAAGATAGCCCTGCCGACAGGAGATTCATTAGAAATTTTGTTAGTACCAGGATCAGCCTCAGCAGAACCAACGATTGTATATTCCTCTTGATCACCATAATCCTGATCTTTTAGTATCACTGTAGAACCGAGAGAAACGCACTCCGCCCCTTCGTGATCGTCAATCACTCTAGCATTCCTTAACATTTTTTCGATCGTAATAATCCGACCTTCAATAAATGCTTGTTCATTCTTAGCATCATCATATTCGGAATTCTCGCTAATATCCCCGAATTCAATCGCTTGTTTAATACGTCCGGCTATATCCCGACGTTTTTGAGTTTTATTAAGTTCTAACTCGTCTTCCAACTTTTTTAAGCCAGCGAGGGTTAAGATTACTTCTTTTTCGGGCATTTCCTTTTCGCTCCTCTTTTCTCATCCTTACATTATGTAGCGCGTCTATATCCAACTGCACGCTTCCTTGACACTCAATTCTAATAACTGATTTAGCCAAGTGCCAGAAGAAGTCTCCAACTTCTATAAGTGGGAGTTGAATTCGGCACAATTCAAAAACCTACCCTGAATCATTACTCGTTATTATAAGGAACCTGCAAAATAATGTCAAGGAAACCTCTCTTCTGCCTCAACTCTAATGAGCTTCTATTATGCCTAAAATCATTAAAACTATTCATTCTGGTCTAAAATTCCACAAAATACATCTTTCATTTCTTGAACCTCTCGAGTTTGCATAATCCGGTCACGCAGCATGGCCGCATGCTTAAAACCCTTGATATACCAAACGGCATGTTTACGCATTTCGTTCAAACCAATTCTTTCGCCTTTATGCGTTAAGAGACGCTCAAAATGTTGCAGAGCCACGGCAATTCTTTCTTGCGAAGTGGGTGCCGGTAATAATTGTTGATAATCAAGGTAATGCTGGATCTGTGGAACTAGCCACGGATTACCCAAGGCACCTCGACCCACCATGACTCCATCACAGCCTGTTTGCTTAATCATTAATTGAGCCTGTTGGGGATGAGTTATATCCCCATTACCTATCACCGGAATCCCTGTAGCCACTTTAACCCGTCTGATCCATTCCCAATCTGCCTGACCAGAATAAAATTGTTCTCGAGTTCGAGCATGAAGCGTGATCATACCTACCCCAACCGACTCCAAACGCTGAGCCAACTCTGGGGCAATGATTTCTTCCTTCGTCCAGCCTAAACGGATTTTAACGGTAACCGGCAAATCAACGGCTTGGACCACAGCGGCCGCTATTTCTGTCGCTAAAGGAAGGTTCCGCAACAGGGCCGATCCTTCCCCATTTTTTACAATTTTAAGTGTCGGACAACCCATATTAATATCAAGTACCTCCGCCCCAAGTGACTCGGCAAGATGGGCAGCACGAGCCATATTAAGCGGATCAGAGCCAAACAACTGCACAATTCGGGGCCTAGGCTCTTCTTTTAAATCCAACATATGCAAAGTGCGAGGATTTTGGTGATTTAAGGCTTTGTCACTAATCATTTCCGTCACGACATAATTCCCACCGACTAAGCGAACCGTTTCCCGAAAAGCTTTATCTGTAACCCCAGCCATTGGTGCTAAAAAAACCGGCAAATTCCAAGTGTATTGGCCTAAATTCATATGTTTGCCTTTCAATCAGGTACTCTATCAATCTTTTTTATTACTTTGCATTCGTTCATAGATAAGTAACAAGCCATCCAGCGTTAAAAATGGATCCACAGTTTGAATTGTATGTGATTCCTCAGAGATAAATTCCGCTAGTCCACCTGTCGCTATAACCTTGGTTGTTGGTCCTAACTCCTCCATCATCCGCTCGACAATCCCATCAACCTGACCGGAAAAACCGTAATAAATTCCCGATTGCATACCTGCCACGGTATTTTTAGCGATAATAGATTTGGGTTTCACTAGTTCAATTCGCGGTAACTTGGAAGCCCGTTGAAACAGAGCCTCGGTGGAAATACCTATTCCAGGAGCAATGGCTCCCCCCAGATATTCTCCATGCTGGGATATGCAGCAGAAGGTCGTAGCCGTCCCAAAATCAACGATGATCAAAGGCCCTCCGTACTTGGCATAGGCTGCTACAGCATTAACAATCCTATCCGCTCCAACTTCTCGAGGATTATCGTAAATAATTGGCATACCCGTTTTAACTCCAGGACCTATTACCAAGGGCTCAACGCCAAAATATTTGCGAGACAGTTCCTCCAAAGTTGGCATAACTGGTGGTACCACTGAAGAAATGACAATGGCTTTAATTTTTTCAAAACTTAAACCACTAAAATTAAAAAGATTCTTGGTAACCACGGCATACTCGTCAACCGTTCGGGATTTATCAGTAGTCACTCTCCAATGATGGATTAATACCCGTTCATCGTAGACCCCAAGTACAATATTCGTGTTGCCAACATCAAAAACCAGGATCATGCTTATTCTCCTTTTCTCCCTTTAAGTTTGCAGATTAACCTTAGAAATATGTACCTGTGGTCGAACGTACTCTTACTTCCCCAGCAGAGAAGGTGAGGTTCTCTTTCCCGATTCGCAAAATCAATTCTCCGTCAGCCGTGATTCCCTGAATGATCCCTTCAAAGGTCTGATTACCCCGTTGAATAACTGCACCTTGACCTAAGCCAACAGCCCTTTGTAACCAACGTTCTCGTACTGAGCTGAATCCCTGATTTTCCAAACACGTCAATTCTTCTTCGAGCCGTTCCAAAATTGAGGCTGCTAAAGCGTTTAAATCCAATTTGGTTCCGACGATTTCCTGAAGAGTTGTCGCCATCAGATCTTTGCTTAATTCCTCCCGGCGAAGATTAGCATTAACCCCTATGCCAATGATCATAGTCTGAACTGTATTCCACTCTCCAACAACTTCCCCTAAGATGCCAGCAATCTTTTGACCACCATATACTAAATCATTAGGCCATTTAATCCCAGCCTCGATTTTACAAACCTCTGCAAAGGCATCCACAACCGCTATACCTGTACAGAGGGTTAACTTAGAAGCATCAGCTAAAGATAATTTTGGTTTAAGAATCACCGACATCCAGAGTCCACCTTTGGGAGATTCCCACTGGCGCTGCATTCGCCCATGTCCGGCACTTTGCCTTTCAGCTAAAACAACTGTCCCGTGATCCATCCCTTGCCTAGCCAATTCCTTAGCCCGCTCATTGGTGGAAGGTAGCTCAGCATGAAGCTCAAGTTGTTGCCCCAGTCGTTGAGTCTTTAGCACATGTTTAATGGTCCAAGCGTTAATACTTAAAGGAGTTTGGAGTAGCCGATAACCCCTCTTGGTTTGAGCCTCTATATCAAACCCCAATTCCTTTAAAATCTTGATCTGTTTCCAGATTGCCGCCCGAGTAATCCGTAAATGCTCACTCATGAGTTCACCAGAAACATACTCTCCAAGATGAGCAACCATAAGATCTAGAATTTCTGCACGCGCCATGAATTTCCCCGCTTTCTAAGCGTTGACTAGTATAAAAACGAGAATCTACCCGTTGAAAAACTTTAGCTACAAGTCAAGCTCAGTCACTATCCCCCGCAATCGGAACGTAGCTAACATTGACACTCTTCTTGTTCTGTACAGAATGTTTTTGCCATATATGATCCAAACGTTGGGTGAAATCCGAACGATAATGTCCCCCTCGACTTTCCTCACGTGCTAAAGCTGCTCGAATTATTGCTAGCCCTATACAGAGCATATTACCGAATTCTAGATCCTCGACATTCAATTCGGCCTTATTTTGTTCTTCCCAAGTCTCCAAAATATGTCGCGCTTTCTCTAAACCATCTTGATCACGCAAAATACCCACTAGTTCCCACATGACCTGTTGTAAATCCGCCCGCAAACTAGGTTTTACTTCTGGCGAATAAGCTTTAGCTTTTAATGGCTGGCTAATGAGCACATCTTTCCAAACTGGCAGCTGGATTTGCGTGGCAGATAAGATCCGCTCTACGATCCGAGCACCAAAAACCAAGCCATCCAAGAGAGAATTACTAGCCAAACGATTTGCACCATGTACTCCATTACAAGCACACTCCCCACATGCATAGAGATTAGGCAGATTAGTTTCGCCATTAATATTAGTTCGAATCCCACCCATCATATAATGAGCTGCTGGTGCGACAGGAACGGGAGTCGTCAAAAAATCCAAGCCATAGTCTAAACAGGTTTGATGTATTTTAGGAAACCTCTCAAGACTATGTTTCACGCCAATCGGTCTAAAATCCAAAAAGACGGAACCATCATTCATTTCCCGCCAAATTGCCCTTGCTACGATATCTCGAGGGGCCAACTCCTTGCCAGGGATAGTTTCCATGAAACGTTGCCCACTCTGATTGATTAAGTGGGCACCTTCCCCTCGAACAGATTCGGAAATCAGGAAACGAGGAACTCCTGGCAAAAGCAGGGCAGTAGGGTGGAACTGGACAAACTCCATATCCATCAATTCTGCTCCTGCCCGATAAGCCGCTGCCATACCATCCCCAGTCGCTACGTCTGGGTTGGTGGTAAATCCAAAGAGTTGACCTAATCCGCCAGTCGCTAAGATCACTGCTTTTGCTAAATAGGCTTCAAGTTTCCCTGTTTCAACAATAAAAACAAGGGCGCCTAGTACGTCCCCCTGGTCATTTTTCAGTAAGTCTACAACAAAGCGTCCTTCTTTTACTAACACCCCTTTTCGATGTCCCGTCTCCTCTACTAAGGTACGTTCTATCTCCCAGCCAGTGGCATCTCCTTGGGCATGCAGAATTCGGTTACGACTATGGGCCGCCTCTCTAGTAAAAGCTAAAACCCCATTACTCTTGTCAAAATAGGCTCCCATTTTAATTAATTCCTCGACGCACGCCTGACCTTCTTCTACTAAAATTCTGACGGCTTCAGGATCACAAAGCCCAGCTCCAGCAGCCAGAGTATCATCATAATGCAAAGTAGGAGAATCATCTTCGTCCATAGCAACAGCGATTCCCCCTTGAGCATGCCCGGTATTGCTTTCCTCGATCTTCTTCTTGGTTAAGACTGTAACTTGAAAATGCTCACTGGCTTTAATCGCCGAGTAAAGCCCGGCAATCCCGCTACCCAAGACCAAAACTTCAGTGGAAAATACTTCTATGTCTTCCTTATCCCATGAATATAAATATTGTTTCACTCTCTCATCCCTCTTCAAACTACTCTTCTTAACTGTTATTAAAAAACAGAAGCTACGAACCAGCCAGCATTCTGTCTAAAGCTTTTTTTGCTTTTAACCTAGTTTCTTCTTCTACTGTAATGCGTGGTGCAAGATTCTTCAAGGCATCTCTAACTTTACTTAACGTTGTGGACTTCATATTCGGGCAAACTAACTGCTCTGAAGCTAAGTAAAATTCTTTAGTAGGACATAGTTTATGGAGTTGGTGTAAAATACCGGACTCAGTCCCGACAATAAATTCCCTAGTTTCTGACGCTTGGGCATAGCTAATCAAGCCTGCCGTCGAACCTATATAATCGGCCTCCCGTCTAACCTCTTCCCTACATTCCGGATGAACAATAACCTCTGCCTGTGGATATCGTTGACGAGCGTTTAGAATATCTTCCTTGGTAAGGCGATCGTGCGTATGACAATAGCCTGGCCAATTGTGCATGCTACGACCAGTTTTTTCAGCAACATAACTCCCCAGATTCTGGTCTGGAATAAACAGTAATTCTCCCTCCGGCAACGCTGCTACTATTTTAGCCGCGTTGGAAGAAGTACAACAAATATCACTTTCCGCTTTGACAGCTGCCGAGGAATTCACATAACAAATAACTTGGCAACCAGGCAATTCAGCCTTCCTCCTCCTTAAAGGTTCTACATCGACCATTTCAGCCATAGGACAACCCGCACGTTCCTCAGGTAGAAGAACAATTTTTTCCGGTGATAAAATGGCCGCACTCTCAGCCATAAAATGCACACCACAAAAAACAATAATTTGCGCCTCAGTTTTGGCAGCTAATTGACTGAGTTGTAGAGAGTCACCCACAAAATCAGCCACGTCCTGAATCTCCGGGCGTTGATAATAATGGGCTACGATAAGCGCTTTATTAGCTTCTTTAAGTTTTTTAATTTCCGCTGCCAGGGTTCGAAATTTCTCATCATCTATTGTATATTGCACCTTCTATTTTTCACGCCTTTCTGGTATTCGCGGCTCGAGGCACGAAGCTCGAGGCTCGAAAGTGACGGATCTGGTTAGGCTGTCTAAAACACAATCTTTTTTACAAATAGTACGCTCGTACTCTCATGGTGTCAAGAGCGTGTGCCATGAATTTCCTCATTAACCACCTGTATCATGCTATTTTTTCCATCCACAAAGACTACCTTAGGTTTATATTCACGGGCAGCCTCATCTGTAAAGATCCCATAAGAAATAATGATTACTTCATCTCCAACCTGAACTAAACGAGCTGCAGCGCCATTAAGGCAAATCACACCCGAATTTCTTTCACCAGGTATGACATAAGTTTCTAATCTATTCCCATTATTATTGTTAACAACTTGTACCTTTTCATTAGGCAAAAGATCTGCTGCCTCTAACAAAGCTACATCAATCGTAATACTCCCCACATATTGCAAGTTAGCTTCAGTCACCACTGCTCTATGAATTTTGGATTTCATTATTGTTCTAAACATTTTCTCCAACCTCCACTACCTTATTATCGATTAATCTAGTCGATCCAAACCGAACTGCTAAAGCAATCACAACATCCCCGCTGAGCTCTTCTACCTCTGTCAAGTCTCCGGCACTACGGACCTCAACATACTCTATTTGACCACTGCTTTCTCGAACAATCTGTTCCTTAATCATTTCTTCGAGCCATCGCGCCTTTCGCTGACCCTGCTTAATCTCTTGCGCTGCCTTTTCCAAACTTCGAAATAAAACCAAGGCTTCAATTCTATGAGTCGGTGAAAGATACACATTTCGCGAGCTCATTGCCAAACCATCTTCTTCTCTGACGATCGGTACGACTTTAACCTCAACAGCGAAGTTCAGATCTGAGACCATTTTCTGAATAATTAAATATTGTTGATAGTCTTTCTGTCCAAAAAAAGCCTTATCCGCTTGGACAATATTAAACAATTTACCAACTACTGTACAGACACCCCGAAAATGTCCAGCCCGGGAAGCTCCGCATAAAACATTGGCGATTTCAGCTATATCAATATAACTGAGTAAAGTTTGCGGATACATCTCTTCAACCGTGGGATAAAACAACAAATCCACGCCTGCGCTCTCAGCCATTTCAGCATCTCTTTCTAAGTCCCGAGGATAACTGGCAAAATCTTCTGTCTGACCAAATTGTAAGGGGTTTACAAAAATGCTCATGACTACAAAAGATCCATCTTTTTTGGCTTGTTCCACTAAACTTAAATGTCCTTTATGAAGATACCCCATCGTCGGAACTAAGGAAATGGACTTTCCAGAGCGTTTCTGAACCCTGATAATTTGCTGCAACTCCTTAATTATGCTGATTCTTTCCAATTATCTCGTCATCCTTTCCCTTCACGAACACCCCATAAAGTTCTGGCTAAATATTTCCAAGATTCAATTTCTTTATTTTGTTAAACCGCTCATCAAGTTAAGTGATACCCTGTGATTAACTAAGACTAAGCAGTACTTTTATCTCCTGCAATGCTTCCTGTGGGTAAACCAACCCGTCTAGACGCCATTTTGCTTGTCCTAACTCCAAAGCAACAGCTCCCAAAACTCGATAGATTTCAGCTTGTTGAGTTGACAACTGTTTTAAATGTCCTCGTACAACGTCAATGTCTCCCCTGGCAATTGGACCAGTTAAAGCTCGTGGTATCCCAACCTCCCCCAAATTGTGTAAGGTTCCTTTCATTAAAGGGAGCAGCGCTTCTAAAGCATCTTCCGAACTTATACCAGCCTGAGCAAACAATTGTACTGCATAGACTGCCAAGACGACTAAAAAATTCGAAGCAACTACTGCACCCGCATGATAGGAGGTTTTATTAGTAGCTGTTAAACAATGCGCTATGCCTCCAAGATCTTGTACAAGTTGTTCACCGATAGCTTGTGCTTCACCCTCCACCCCATAATGTGTGCCTGGCAAAAGCTTCAAGGCCTCAGAAACATTAGCAAAGGTCTGTAAAGGATGGATAGACAAGCATTTGACAGCTGCATCTTCTTCTACTCTTAAAACTTGTGAACTGAGAGATCCAGAACAATGTACCCATAATTGATTGGGGATTACTAATCCCCTAGCAGTTAACTCTTCTGCAACCTGACGAATCATCCCATCTTGAGTTGTAATAAATAGCATATCCACTCTGGGTACTAAACTTTCTAAAGACAAATGATCTTTGTTCAAATACTTGCAAAACCGTTGATAAGCTTCCTCATTTCGCGAATGAACACCGATGCATTCATGACCGACCTGTTCTAAGCGTACTGCTAAAGCTGTTCCAACTACACCAGTTCCAATAATTCCAAACTTCATGTTTTCCCTCCATTTAGAAGAATCAAAATATAAAAAATTAAGGTACTGATGTACTATATTTAAAAAACACCATCACGTAAACGTGAAGGTGCCTGTCCTCTTCCTTCACCGTCTCGGTCAAAACGATCCAAGCGGTTTAAAACTTAATTAAGCTTATTTTATCAAAATCTCGGGACAATACTCAAAAAATAACTAATTATTTTACAAAATCGTACGATTCAGATGATATCGTCGATGCTTAGCGAGGCCCGAGGTTTTTAATGTTCCCTTCTCCATGGACATCCAGAATTGCGCCCCCCGAAGGTAAAATTAACGCTGGCGCAATTTCCCTTAAAGGTGCTAAAACAAATTCGCGTTCCTCCAACCGAGGATGTGGCAAAATAAGTTTCATCAAATCATTAACTACATTATCATAGAGAAGGATGTCAATGTCAACAGTTCGTGGTCCCCAATGAATAATTCTTTTTCGGCCTAAGTTATTTTCAACCTGTTGACAAACCTGCAAAAGTTTAAGTGGTTCTAATTCAGTTTCAATTTCCAAAACCATGTTCCAAAAATTAGGTTGATCAACTAAGCCCCAAGGTTCGGTTTCATAAATAGAGGATTCTTTACAAACCTTAATTTCCGTATGTTCGCCTAAACCACATATCGCCTCGCTGAGATAATAGGAACGATCTCCAAGGTTACTCCCAAGGCTTAAATAGGCTCTCATTTTCTACCCCTACCTCCTATCGAAAACTCTGTACCCTCTTGCTCACGCCAAATCTCTACAGATATATCCCGAAAGATTCCTGGAACTGGGGCTTGGGGTTTATGTATTTCAAGTCGCAGAGCAGAACAGGCAAAAACAGCCAAAACCTTTTGGGCAATGTACTCGGCCAAACGCTCTAATAAATCAAAAGTTTCTCCAAGCATACATTCCTTGATTACACTATAAACCTCAGCGTAACTCACCGTATCTTCGACCTTATCTGAGTTACCGGCGGCTCGAAGATTCAAAAATAGGTCCAGATCAACTACAAACTGTTGCCCTAGCGTCTTTTCCTCCGGAAGCACCCCATGATAAGCATAAAATTCTAAACCTCGCAAACGAATGACATCATGCCCCAACATAATTCGCACCTCTTTGCCCCCTGATAATAGCATCAGCCATTTGAATTGCTCGACGGTTAGCCTGTACATCATGCACTCTAATGATATCCGCACCTGCAGCAACACCTAAAACGCTAGTGGCAATTGTCCCCTCCAAACGTTCCTCTACTGGAAGCTCCAGAACCTTCCCTATCGTCGATTTTCGTGAAGTACCTAACAAAACTGGTTTACCTAGGGTTCTGAATTCCTTAAGCCGTGCTAAAACTTCTAAATTTTGCTCAAAAGTTTTCCCAAACCCAATCCCTGGGTCAATAATAATCTGATCTCCAGTTAAGCCGTTATTTTCCGCCAATTCTATACTTTTACGCAAAAAAGTGAAAATATCGCCCATTAAATGATGATAATCTGTACCAGCTTGATTATGCATGACAATCACGGGAGCTCCATATTCACCGACCACTCTAGCTAGATCAGGATCACGCTGTAACCCCCAGACATCATTAATAATGTTGGCACCCGCTTGCAAGGCTTTCTCGGCAACCTCGGCTTTATACGTATCCACAGAAATCGGCACAGATATCCCTACAAGGGCTTTTAAAACTGGTTCTAAACGCCGCCACTCTTCTCCCGCATCGACATCCTGATGCCCTGGACGAGTAGACTCAGCGCCTATATCCAAAATATCTGCCCCTTCCGAGACCAATCGTTTGGCTTGCTGAAGGGAATCCTCAATATTAAAAAACTTCCCACCATCCGAAAAGGAATCTGGGGTTAAATTAAGTATCCCCATGACCAACGTTCGTTCACCTAGAATAAGTTTTTTTTCCCGACAATTTAAGGTGCGTTGGACAGGAGGTTCAAGTGTCTTTAAAAGCTGCTTAAGAGCCTTACCAAGCTCTTTTAAACCAAAAGGTTGGGCGAATAACTTATTAGCGACATGCTCCAATTGGCGAACAGTACCCAAAAGCAGAATATCACTTTCTTCTATCTTATTAACGACAACATCACGGTGAACTGCTGCATCACCGTCAGCCGCCAGCATTTCCTGTTTTAAAATATTGGCAACTTTCGTCGGAACCTTTTCCAACTTTAGCGCTCGGCCTAAGGCCTTCCCCGCCATCAGCTTAACTCCAGCCTCACTGGCACCAATCTTATTTAACGCCTGTGTAGCCTCTGTCTCATTACCAAACTCAATCCAGCGCAAGCCATAGTCTTTCATTAACTATATCCCCCTAGTATATGATTCGCAGCATTTGCTCCGAAAACTTATGACAACCATCCTTAGCCTGACATTGACGGCAATCTCTCGCCCAATCATCCGCTAAGGCTAAAGCCCTGCCTAACGTTGATAAACTCTCATCTGCATGAGCACGATGCTCACTAATTGCCTTGACAATGACCTTGATTTCTTCAGAATTATATCCACACTCCTCCAAGAGCGGAAAAGCTAATCTTGCACTTGCCTGAGCATGATCCTCACCTGTTTGATACTCTACCCAACGCCCTATATCGTGCAATAGTGCTGCTGCATAGATTAATTCTTTGCTTAACGAAGTTTCTTCTTGTTCCAATAAGAAGGCATGAGCAATACGCGCTACTGCCAGTCCATGCTCAAAGCCATGTTTGCAGTATCTACGCTCTTTTTCAGCTTTCTCTATTTCGATCATATAACTTTCATAGCTAGGGTTATCGATTAATTCGTTAACTCGCGGAAGAGTA
This sequence comes from Desulfitobacteriaceae bacterium, assembly GCA_049302575.1. GTDB lineage: Bacteria > Bacillota > Desulfitobacteriia > Desulfitobacteriales > Desulfitobacteriaceae > JBAQMG01. The sequence continues at coordinate 13,966 of JBAQMG010000024.1, forward strand.
AACAAGATATTTTCCTCCTCAGGGGACTTTTTAAGCATACCCAATTCATTTTAACACTTTTCATTGGGCATCGACAAATAAATTTGTTCTCCTATTTATGATACCACTCCATTGAGCACAAAATACCGCAGAAAATAATATGTTTATCTCGGTTATCTACCCTCATCATTTTGAGTAGTCCTCTTTTCACCGACTCGGATAATAATTCTCTTCACAGAAGGTTCGATGGATTGTACCATTGCCATGATATAATTGTAAAGGAAATACAGATAAAAATCTGATCCTGAATAAGATACAATAACCTTATTAGAAAAACATATACAAGTGAGTTTAGAAAGAGGGTGTTACTGGAAATTCTTAAAGAGGAGAAGACAATTTCAGAAATTTCTTCGGAATACTAAGTGCACCCTAGTCAATTGAAAAATGAAAATGCAGGTATTAAAAGGTTGCCCGAAATTCTTGTGGACGGTCGTCTAAATGGGGATATTCAAGCGGCTGCCTACCAAAAGCAAATTCAGGATTTATATGCAGCAATCGGTGAGCTGACGACAAAGCTCAACTGGCTAAAAAAAATCCGGCATAAAATTGGAGTGGGGGCGAAAGGCTCGATCTTATCAAACCCTCATGCGCCCCTTTGGGGCACAAACTATCATGAAAATTGGTGAATATCCGAACAACTCGATTATCACGACACATATTGTCCCATAATATGGATAGGCAGAACAGGTAATTCGATTTTTTTTGTAGACGTTCGACCCCGACTATCAAACTTATTACGACCATCCTGAGCACAGGCTATGAAAGAAATTGAGTTACTTGATACTATTCCTAGGGTTGGAATGCACGTAGCTCGGGTGATTCTTGCTGGAATTTGGCCAGATATGTCTGTTTTCCCCTCAGAAGCTCATATTTCTTCATGGCGGGATTAAGTTCTGGAAACAACCAGAGTACTGGTAAAAAAAGATCTGGAACGCCTAAAGGTAACTAAGCTCTTCAGACAGCTTTATTAGAAGCAGCTTGAGCTGCGAGCAAGACACGAACTTTTCTTGATTCCAAATTTTGGTCCATGGTCGGTCGCAAAGGGAAGAAAAAAGAGGCTACTGCTATCGCCCATAAAATTCTCGCAATTGCTTATCACATCCTTGAAACAGGATCACCTTACAATGAATTAGGCTCAGACTTTATTGAAAAACGAAGATCAATCTCCACTGAAGAACTGATGATTCGCCGCCTTACCAAATCAGTGTATAACATTGTCGGAGTGCCAGAAACTCCGACAAATGCAGCACTTGCATAATTCTTAGTTAGACCCTAAAAGGGCACATTTTGACGTGTCCCGAGTATCTCATATTCATTTTTGCTAATTTGCCTTTAGAATCCCAACTCTCCAAAGCCGATACTACCAAATCAGTATATTGCCCCAGATTTTTACCGAGACTGTCTACCCCGGGCAAGTAGATAATCTCAAGTTATTTTCTTTATTGCTCAAATGAGATGCTGAGTAGTCATGTTTTTTAC
>JBAQMG010000025.1:0-6424 GCA_049302575.1 Desulfitobacteriaceae bacterium
CGATTAGTGGCGGATGGACTGATGCAACTTTGCCAGGGATGGCATAAAAAGTTGCAAACATTAATTCAGAAATACACTAAGGTTTTGGCACATTAGTCTCCGGTGACGATAGTCTCCAGTGACATTAGTCTCCAGTGGAGACTAATGCCGAAGGGCAAACCACCTGAAGAAGACATTCGCCCGTAGGATGAGTATCGCCTAAGTCGCTAACCCAATACGAAAACTACCGACGTAGGATGACTAATGCCACGAAGCAAACCGGAGAGATAAACAAATGCCGAGTGGATATTAGCCTTAGCGTCAAGCGAGTAGCAAATGTAGTGCATGCGAACATGCAAAAGTGATTTACCTTACAACTAGTATCTCTTTCGAACTGTGGTAGCCGGAATCCTCAATTCATCGCGGTATTTAGCTATAGTTCTCCTAGAGATCTCCATGCCTTGCTCTTTTAATAGTAGAGTAAGTTTTTGATCAGAATAGGGATTTTTGGAATCCTCACTCGCAATAATGTCGCGCAATACTTGTTTAACACCAGCAGTTGTTATTCCTTCTTCCTGACCTAAACCATTGGCAAAGAAAAACTTAAACTGAAAAACACCCCGGGGAGTTTGAACATATTTATTTGAGGTGGCCCTACTTACTGTAGACTCATGAACACCCACGTCATCGGCAATGTCTCTAAGTGTTAAAGGCTTAAGATAAGCAATACCCTGCCGTAAAAAAGGGGTCTGCCACCGAACAATGGCTCTAGCTACTTTATAAAGAGTCCTTCGCCTCTGCTCAATGCTACGGATCAACCAAGCTGCCGAATTTAATTTTTGTTCAACAAATTTTCTGGTTTCTGTTCCTTCCTCCTGACTAAGTATCTTTCGATAAGCATCATTAATTCTTAAGCGGGGAACTGTCGTATCATTAACTAAAATAATGTATTCTCCTCCTATCTCTTCAATAACGACGTCCGGAATAATATAGCGTACTTCATCAGACCCCGAAAACCTGCGTCCCGGTTTAGGATCAAGACTATTGCGAACTAAGTCTCCTAATTCCTGTATCCGATTCAAAGACAATTTTAAGGTTTGAGCTATTTTTTGTAAGCGTCCGGCAGCCAGATTTTCTAATTGTTTAAGAAATTCGCTCAGTTCCAGAGGGCAATCTGGAATCAAGGGAAGCTGTAATCGCAAACACTCTTCCAAGGAACGTGCTCCTATTCCCAAAGGGTCAAGTCCTTGAATTATGCTCAAGGCCTCTTCGGCTTTGTCTATTGTCACCTTCTGCTCTTTGGCAATTTCCTCAATAGAAATTGTCAAATAACCATTATCATCGAGGTTACCCACAACATATTCACACAAAGATAAAGCATTCGTTAACGGTTGAACATGAAGTTGCTCCAATAAATGTTCTTGTAAAGTAGGCGCAGCAGTGATGAAAGGATCTACACGTTGCTTTTCAACATAATCGGCATGTTCTGGGCGAAGGATTGGTCTATCATCTCGATCCTGAAAATACTCTTGCCAATCAAATTCCCCTTTTTGTTCAGGTTGAACCTCATCAGAAATAGGCGTAACGTCAGCTTCTCTTTCCTCTTTGTTCTCCGAACTCTCCTCCGTTACTTCCAACAAAGGATTTTCCAACATTTGTTCATCCACGTATGTGGTTAATTCTAGTGCGGATAACTGCAAAATCGTAATAGCCTGGCGCAATTCAGGTGTCATAATCAACTTCTGGGTTTGCTCAAGACTAAGTCCATAGCCTAGCCGCACGTCATTTCCTCCCTCAAACATAGGTGTTAAAGTTAACCCGATTGTGCTAGTTACTTTTACCTATTTCTGTTTCTGTTTCTGTTTTTTGAGTTCTAATTTTGTCGGCAAGTTCATCAATTTTACGCAAACGATGATTGACTCCTGATTTTCCTACTTGCGGATTAAGCATCCCCCCTAATTCCTTTAAACTCGCATCGGGGGAGTCGAGCCGTAGTTCGGCAATTTCTCTCAAAGTAACAGGTAAGGCTGTCAAACCTATAGTTTGAGCTATTAAATTGATATTATCCATCTGACGTACCGAAGCATCAACTGTCTTATTGAGATTGGCTGTTTCACAATTAACTAACCTGTTTACTTGGTTACGGACATCTTTAAATACACGAACATTTTCAAATTCTAATAAGGCATGATGAGCACCGATTAAAGCTAGAAACAAGACAATGTGTTCACTTTCTTTGAGATAAACAACGTACCAGTTCTTGCGTCGACTGACTTTCGCTCCTAATTGGAACTTATTAAGTAACTGACATAAAGCGGCGGCATGTTGTGAGTCATTGGTAATAATCTCTAGATGATAATTTCCCTCTGGATTATTTATGGAACCACCTGCTAGAAAGGCTCCCCTCAAATAAGCTTTTTGATCACAGCGGTGTTTGATTAACTCTTTGGCTATGCCCGACTTGATTTGCGAATGTCCATTGACGAGACCTAATCTTTGAAGATCTTCTACCCCTTGAGGATAAATTTTCACCAAATAAGAATTGTTTTTACGCAAGCGCATTTTTCGCCGAACAACGATATCGACCTGACGTTCCAACACGTTTTTGACCAAACGAAAAATTTTGCGTGCGACCGGTGCACTCTCTGTGATTACATTTAAAGCATATTGTTGGTTAGCACTAATTTGGAGTGTTCCGTCCATCCGAACCAACGCCGCTAATTCAGCCAAAGCACAACAGGCTTTTGGTTCGGTTAATCGAGCTAACTCTTCCTTTGTAATCCCACTGAAGGACATAATCTTGAGCCTCCTTTTAGGATTCTCTTTTAAGTTTTCGATTAAGTAAATAGGTATCAACTAAGGCTATCCGTTCACCCATGGGCTTCAATCTAAACAGTAACTTGATCAACTCCCGAGCTAAACGCGTAGAATCATGCCGTACTGTATCCCCTTCTGACACTAGATCAGCCGCATAGTATTTTACACCTAAACTCTCGATTGTTTTGGGATCGGCCTTAACCTGATAAGCTCCTTCTTTAGCGTAAAGCCTTAGGGCGGCAGCGGGAATCTCCTGTTTATTCGCTAATATAACATCTACAAAGCCTTGACCACAGTGATCTAAGATTGCTCGCAAATGATCTGATGCCTTAAAGCCGTCTGTCTCCCCTTTTTCAGTCATAACATTACAAACGTAGAGACAAGGTGCCTTGACCTCTCGGATTTTCTCCCTCAATCCTTTAACGAGCAAATTGGGCAAGACGCTAGTGTATAGACTCCCAGGACCAAGCACGATCAAATCTGCTTCTTCTAACGCCTGCAACGCTTCAGGAATTGCTTGGCAATCCGCGGGTTCAAGCTGAACTCTTGCGATCTTACCTTTGCTTGTTCGAACTGCAGTTTCTCCTTTAATGAATTGTCCATTCGTCATATCCGCGACCAAAACTACTTGTTCTAATGTTGAAGGATAAACATTTCCTCTCAGAGCAAAAACCTTACTCACTTGTTCAATACCCTTTTGAAAGTCACCAAAAATATCTGTCAGCCCTACTAAAAGCAAATTACCTAAACTATGTCCTTTCAGCGTACCTGTATCAAAACGATAGGAAAATAAATCTTTCATGATATTTTCCTTATCCGCCAAGGCTACCAGACAGTTGCGCACATCCCCTGGCGGCAAGATTCCCATCTCCTGACGCAACTTGCCAGAACTACCTCCATCATCAGCGACTGTAACTATCGCAGTCAAATTGAACGTATATTCTTTTAACCCTCGCAAAAGTGCCGCAAGCCCAGTTCCTCCCCCAATTACAACAATTTTAGGTCCTCTGCGCAAATGACGCCGAGTATAGATTACATCAACAATATGTCCCTCATTGTCTGGCAAAAGCACGGTAATCATCGAATGTAACATCTGTTTGAACCCTACAATGATCGCGACAACACCTAAGGCGCTGATACTAAAACCCACGGGTACAGCGGTGCGGGCAGCATTCCCCGATATTCTATAAACAATCTCCCTAAATTGAAGTTCTAAATATCCTAAAGCAACCCCATCATTCATAACAGCGAAACCCGTCGCGAAAAGGAAGATTCCCCCTACTGCCAAAATAAACCAGCGTTTAATTTTAAGGTTAGGGTATAGCCATTTAATATATCCTAAAGAGCGAGGCAATTTGTCACTCATCGAGTTTGTTCACCCTTTCGGTTTCTCTCCTCATCCCGATGTTTAATATTGATAAGATAATTGTTATCTTTAAAATGATGACCTATCCGTTCAGCTATGGCCACTGAACGATGTTGTCCTCCTGTACATCCTACGCCAATCACTAGATGGGATTTTCCCTCGCGAAGGTAATGCGGGAGAATAAATCCTAACAAATCCAGATACTTCTCCATAAATTCTTGAGCAATAGAATTTCCAAAAACATATTTTTGAACCAAAACATGTTTGCCAGTTAACGGCCTCAACTCTTCTATATAGAAGGGGTTGGGCAAAAACCGCACGTCAATCAGTAAATCTGCATCCAAAGGAATTCCGTATTTAAAACCGAAGGAGATGACAGAAACCGCCATCTGGCCTAAGCCTTGTTCCTGTCCAAACAATTCGGCAACCTGTTGCCTTAATTGTTGAGCCTTAAGATTAGAAGTATCGAGAATTTTGTGAGCATGACCGCGAAGTTCTTCAAGTTGTTGTCGTTCTGCTTGAATACCCTCCAAGATACGTCCCTGCGGCGAAAGCGGATGACGCCGCCGGGATTCTTTATACCTCCGAACCAACGTTTCATCAGAAGCCTCTAAAAACAAAATTTCATAAGGAAACCCTTCCTTTTCCAAATTACTTAAAGCCTCGTTTAATGTAGAAAAGAAAGCCCCGCCGCGCAAATCGCAGACAATCGCCGCTTTAACTATTTTTCCCTGTGACTGAGCACAAAGCTCGGCGAATTTAACGATAAAAGCTGGGGGCAAATTATCTATGCAGAAAAATCCCTGATCTTCCAAACTCTGCATTGCTTGAGTTCTCCCCGCTCCAGACATACCTGTAATAACAATTAGGTGTAGTCCTCTTGATTCCATTTCTCTCACCGCCTTTATCTCTCTAACAGAAACAATAACATATGATATGTAACTACTATCTGACCTCTGGCCTCAGACTTCCGACCACCGTCATAGCTTCGTTCTGTGCTTTGGCAAGTGCGTCTTGAGGTAGAGTTCCTGCATAAGCTTCTAGCCAAGCTGCATCTTGCAAGGAAAACAGTTTCCACTCCGTAGCACTTCCTTCTATAGTCCAAGTATTAGTTAACACTTGTTTCACTTGAGCCTCTATTCCTTGTTGCTTATCAGCAGAATTATAGTAAATGGCATTAGCCGGGAAACGATGTCCGGCTTGGGCAACGGCCCCTTCAACCTGCGGATCAAGTAACGCTTTTTCTACAGTCTGAATCGCCGAATCAAGTGGTTCTACAGTTTTAACTGCCGAATTGGCAATTCCTAACGTTGTGCCCAAAAGTGCTTGACCCTTACCCCCTAGTAAATCAGACATTGGCAAACTTCCCCAAGGAATATTCAGTTGGGTCAAAACCTGAGACTGGCTAGCCCAGGCAATGGTGTAACTGGCATGACCGCTGGCAAACTGACCTAGGGCATCAGAGCTTATTTCCAAAGTTTTAGCAGCTCGCCAACTTATTAACTGTTGTAAAAAAGCTAAATTAGTTGGATTATCTAACGTGGGTTTGCCACCTTTCAAGAACTGCCCTCCTTGACCATTCCACCAAGTACTCAGTAGCGAAGTACTAAGGTTCGGCAAGACGAGACGACCTTTAGTCGTCATAAAACTTGTTAAATCTGCTGGCATTGGCACGTTATCTTTACGAAAATAAAGTAAGGGGACATCAGTTAACCAGGGTTGAGCATAGAGTTTGGCCGCGAAACGAAATTGCGCCACAGTTGCCGGAAAAGCCCCCGAAGTTAACTGCGCAACAGGCGCCAGAGTCCCTCGAACATAGAGCTGCAGCAATATATCCCTAGGTGCAAGGAAGATTTCCGGACCTTCTCCCCCTGCTTCAGCCTGATAAGCTCTGGCGATAAAGTTTTGTTCGGGGATATAGACCATGTTTACAAGAATTTCAGGTTTTGTCTTTCTCAAAACCTGAAGTTGGGCCTGTAACGCTTCAGCCTCGGCACCTACCAGAGTATGCCAAACTGTAATCACTGTTAGTGTTTCTCCTGCATTTTCGCCCTTCGGGATGGCTTTTTGACAACCACTTAGTAGAATAGAAATAAGTATCAAAATAATAGATAGCCATTTTAGCATAAATACCCCCGCAAATTAATGCATAATTAGGAATTAAAATTTTCGTTGGATTATGAATTAGTGGTTTTAACCAAGTGCTAGGAGAAGTCTCCCACTTCTATAGGAGCTGAATTCGGCACAATTCATCATTATACC